>JBCCFC010000240.1:0-13167 GCA_039029935.1 Chloroflexota bacterium | reverse complement strand
CTCCAACTCAACTCCAAGAGAATCAGTGACAAGGATAGAGAGATGATTTATAATCCACAAAAAGCGGGTCATTATGTCGCAAAAAGAAATCTGAGGTATGTATAAAAACTAAATAATATTTTATATACATAGCGAAATTTTAGCTTTAGGCCATTATTTTGTATATTTAGTTCATTAACCACTCTGAAATAATGGTCTACGATTCACTCCATACCTCAAGATCGGTATACCCGCTTCATACAGCCACGTTTACAACACCTGCCCAGACTGGTGAATACTGACAAGATTGTCCAGATTCAACGACAAAATTGTCCAGATTCAACGACAGACAGCCACATACCTTCTTTGATACAATCAAGACAGAAGATTCAATCATAAAGTAAAAGAAGGAAGAGAAACATGTTTATAACACCAACAGTATCCGCGCGCGCTATCCAGTTCCACTGTGCCCAGCAATATGGCCGACGATGTCGGCATTGTCACCAACAAGGATACTGGCCTGCACAGCCACAATGCATCGTTCTACAGCCTCGCCAACAGGGGATTGTACTCAGCTTCGGTTTGCCAGAAACAGCCTACGGGCAAGGGGAGTAGATATGTCACAGGGATATCATCAACGAACAAAAACATATGCAACACCTCCACAATGGTTGGAAGAACAGCGTGAGGAACAGCATACCCTACGCCAGCAATCGGTGGGTGGTCAGCTACTGAACACAGAACAGGGTGGTTTGCCGCGTGGAAGTGGCATCATTCAGAATAGCCGCGGACAAGAGACGGCATCGCCTAGCTCCATCTCTTATCAGGACATTCAACGAGCGGGAAAGCCCACTTTAGGGTTGATGCGTCCACCACAGAATCAAGAAGCAACGACCAATGGTGGGACGATTTCTCGCCGATCTTCCAAGCAGAAAACGACCACGAATGTGGTCCAGCGTCACCCTGATGATAAAGATGGTAAAAAGAAGGAAAAACGAAAAGGGAGAAAGGGCAGGCGTAGAGGACGTAACAAAAATCATAATCGGTCGTATACACACCACCAGCTTTCAGTAACCAATCAGTCTGATTTGATGAACAAGTTAAACACAACAAAGCGAGCCAATAGT
The DNA here is from genome assembly GCA_039029935.1 of Chloroflexota bacterium. GTDB lineage: Bacteria > Chloroflexota > Anaerolineae > Caldilineales > Caldilineaceae. The sequence continues at coordinate 12,061 of JBCCFC010000240.1, read as the reverse complement.
ACGTTGTTTGCGTTTGATTATGAAGACAGTGTTGGCGACCAGAATGGTGGCATAGGACACAAAAGAAATTTCACGAACATTGATGATATACTGCAACATACCTTTGATATCGGTGACTATGATCTGGATGAGACTCAAATGGTTAAAACGAAGTCTTCCCCACAGCTTGGTGGAGGGACAGCCCCAACCACCTCTCAAAACGATCAACCCCTAACAAGCCTTGGTGTTGATATATCTGGTACGAGGGCGTTGAGAAACCAGTTGAATCAACAAAATATTGTCGATCCAAATGATACATCACAGCCAATCACGATGGATGATTATGTAATCGAGGATGACGATGTTACGAAAGACAAGGGGCTTCATTTAATCACCAACCCTCCCAACAGTAGGACGCTTGCAATCGACAATTCCAAAAACACCAATCTACTCTCTCCATTATCAGTGGGAAACGATAACACACATTCAACAAGCGATGTAACCACCGTCGGCAGTCCTCGTGACCTCTCCTTCACAAAGAGTACACCAACGCGACCAAGTATATCTCAAAACCAAAATTCTCCCGTACAACTACCAAAGTCAAAATCAGTTGATCAGAACAAGCAAACAGCTATCACAAAAAGTGCCTACCTTGATATGATAGCAAAAATCAACATGCGAGTTGGAGGAATAGCCCCTCAGCAGCCAAACCTTGTTAATTTATATACAACGTATTTACCAGTGATTAAAGGATTTACAAATACACCAAGACCCACAGGAATAGCAAGATTTCTGAAACAGAAGCTTTATAAACAAATTGAAATAGAAGTGACTGACTATCATGCCAATCGTGTCTTGCTTCACGATGAGGCAACATGTCAGCAGAGAGGCCCTGAGATTGTAACGGCAATTTTAGCAAATTTGGCGACACTTCGTTCACTGGTCACAGGGTACTTGTCCAAACATAGTACGAATGCGAGTAAAAAAGATCGGGTTGGCCGAGTTAAGGCACTTTATAATAAACTGGCAAGCGGTGATTTGAACAAATTTGAAGTGATGTTTGGTAAATATGAGTACCAACAAAAATTACAGACAGTTGGCTTCAATCAAGGTGTTGCACCAATATCACTTGCAGCCATCACCCTCCAAGATGCTGAACAGAATGATTCCGGTGAAAATTTGCGCTACCTTCGCGCTATTGGTCAATTCCTCAAAAAACGATATAAGACTTGGTATGATGCAAAACAAATTTTTGATATCTATCTCAGTGCTGATAGCAGAAGGCCGATTAATCTGAACGGAGACTTATGGACAGAGATTCCAACTTGGTTTGACAATAATCTTCCCGCAGATCGAACAAACTTAGAGAATATAGAGATGACGGATACCGAGATCAACGAGTTTATGGGCTATTTAATCCAAGGTCGAAAAGCCCTAGAGCAACCCTTTGTCGATGTATCAAACCACATGAGAGAGGATAAAGTACTTGAGGCCAATACATTTAAATCGGGGGACTATTCAGAAAGACATGGCCGTAAATTTGAAATAGACCCTGAGCGTGATCAGATCCGCAACTTCCGTGAGCGGTATCTTGATATCAAGAGCCAAACACAGATACACAGACCGGAGTTGACCGATCCACGAAGAAAGTTATTTGCAAGATATCTAGTCGATATTCTAGGATTCCGTGATACAGCGTATGATGACAGACTATCTTCCGATAATGATTATATTGCGGCTGCAGTCACCTCCTACAGACAGCTATTAAGAGTGATTCTTGATCCACAAACGTCTGATGAGCGATTACCAGCGTTGGCGCAGGATATTCTCACCGAATTAAAATACATGAGACCACTGGTGATTGCGCAGAAGAAGAAGCTCGATACTGCGGGGAAATCTGATCCGTACATGAATACGCTATATGACAATTTAGTCGGTGGCTATTTACACAAGTTTGAGGTGATTTTTGGTCATTTTGGATTCCGTGAAAACAGACAGGACAAGAACTCCCAGATGGAACCTGCAACACCCGCAGCAAACTTGCTTTTTTCTTCAATCGAGGGTGGGGATGACAGTTCTGAAAATGTACTGTTTTTCCATAAAGTAGGCCAACTGATGCGAAAACGGACAAGGAAATGGTTTGATGTTGAATATGTATGTGAAGAATATATTAAGCAAAATGGTCGATTCGGTGTTAATATGACTTCCAAGGTTCGTGCTGCATTCCTTACTTGGTACAACCAAAATAAACCGCAAACGGATACAGGTCTAATGCAGCCACTATCTGCAACAGAAGACACAACGTTTTCACATCATCTATTTGAAAGTCTTAAGTCCGTCGAAAGCAATGTTATGTCAGGAGTGTACGACAAAATGACTTATAGTGAAAGATACGGTCCTGATTCTTTAAAGAATAATACAACGATGCTTCAAAAGAAAGACTACTATACGCAGGAATGGATGGAAAGATATATTAATGCCGTGAAATCATCCTGATGATCTCGATAGCTTACGTATCGGATATCCCAAAGGATCTCCTCGCAATTGCGTAAGGCGAATCCACAAAAATAAATACCCACCCTTGCGGTGTAAAGCGTTGTGTAGGCATCTTGCCTGCACTGGTGTCAGGATGTCTGTATACCAGTGCAGGCAAGATGCCTACACAACGCGTTTGGGTAATTTATTCTGTGGAATGGCCTAAATAGCCAGAACGCTACAGTTGCTGATTTGTCCAAAAGAAAGAGTCTAGGCTATTATAGTTATGGCTATAATAGCCTAGACTCTTTCTCAGGACAATACCAATGTTTATCAATCGCAAACAAGAACTAAAATTACTACAGACCAAATATACATCCAATCGTGCCGAATTCTTTGTCCTTTATGGACGGCGACGCATCGGCAAAACCGAGCTATTGCGCCACTTCTGCCAAGACAAAGCATACATCTTCTACATCGCCGACCTCGCCACTGAAGCCAATTCGCTGGCCGAATTTACACGCCGTGTCAGCGAATATGTCTACGACGACGAAACCCTCCTCAGCCCCTTCACGGATTGGGACCGCGCCCTGCGTTATGTGGCGACGCTTGCCAAGGAGCAACGCATCATCGTTATCTTTGACGAATTCACCTATCTCATCGAAAAGAACCCCGCCATCGCCTCGATTTTCCAGCGGCTCTGGGACAGCGAACTCAAGCAGACCCAGATCATGCTCATCCTCTGCGGCTCCTATGTTGGCATGATTGAGGAGCATGTCCTTTCGCACAGTTCCCCGCTTTATGGACGACGTACAGGTCAATGGCAACTCCAGCCCTTCTCTGTCGCCGAAGCGCACCAAATGCTGCCGCAATATGCCATTGACGATATGGTCAACCTCTACGCCACTGTCGGTGGTGTCGCCAGCTATCTCGATGAGTTCAAATATGGCGACAACTTTCTCGAACAGGTCGAACAGCAAATTCTCACCAAGGGCAACTTTCTCTATGAAGAGGCGCGCTTTCTGCTGCGTGAACAACTGCGCCGCTCGCCCGACCGCTATTTCTCGATCCTCGAAGCGATTGCGCATGGCAACACACGCAACAACGCCATCGCCCAAGCCTCCAAGGTCGAGCCATCACAACTAAGCCACTATCTCGAAAGTCTCAAAGGGCTGGGGTTGATCGAGCGCATTGTGCCCATCACCGAGGATAACCCCGAAAAGAGCAAACAGGGCATCTATCGCCTGCTCGACTCCTACCTGCGCTTCTGGTTCCGCTATGTCTACCCCAACCGTTCGGCACTCGAACGCAACAACACGACTAGGGTACAGCGGCTCGTCGCCCAGACCATCGACCAATTTACAGGGCAACCCTTTGAACTCATCTGCCAAGAGTACATTCGTCGCCACTATATTGATGACGTCGATGTCACGGACCCTAACGCCGAGGTTTATGACAAAGTGGGCCACTGGTGGAATCGTAACCATGAGATTGACCTTGTTGCCATTGGCGAAGAGGCTATTCTTTTTGGTGAGTGCAAATGGTCCACAAAAGCAGTTGGGACGAATATTCTGGATGACTTGAAGCAGAAGTCACATGTGGCACTACGTTCGATCAAAAATCCACCCAAACGTGTCAACTATGTTTTGTTTTCACGCTCAGGGTTCACCGAGAATCTACAAGCAGTGGCTAAAAGCGAAAATATCCAACTGCTTCATGTCGATGAACTGTTTTAGGAATGGGCATGTTTGAGGTTTTTTTAGGTTGGCCCAATGGGCCAACCTTTTGCGTCAATACGCTCTCTGTGTACTTCATACTCTATCTACCCGCCACAGGTATGTTTGATACACCTGTCCACACCAAACGACAAAGTTGTCCAGATTGAACGACAAAGTTGTCCAGATTGAACGACAAAATTGTCCAGATTGAACGACAAAATTGTCCAGATTCAACGACAGACAGCTACAAATTTTTCTGGTATGCTTCAATCTGCACATAGACAAACGACTTACACACAACACAAAAATCAATCATGCCTGCCTATCACGGTCGGCAAACAATAGCACGACAGCACACAATGTCGTCGTGAGAATCGTCATGCCCAAAAAGATCAAAACATCTGCGACTGAACGCGGACCACAGCAGCAGATACAACAAGAGCATACAGAACAGCTAGAACGCTCATCCATTAACTCTGCCCTACAACGAAGTCATCACGATGGTGGCCTGCCCAGAGGTGGCGGCTTGCAGCGAGGCAGTGGTTTGCAGAGAGGGAATGGCCTTGAACATAACTCAATGCAAGTTGCCCCACACACAAGTAGTGCAACCCCGATAATCGCACGAAAGCCACTGATACAGCCTACACAATTATTGAGAATGAATACGCCAAACAATCCCTTAAAACTATCTCATAGGGGATTGATTTCAAGAAGTATGACACCACATGGCAAACAGCAGCCCCACTCTTCGACAACACCAGCCAGAGGCAATGCCACAAAACGTGTGCAACGGAATCGGATAGACCGACATCGTAAGACTGAGTTGAGCGATGATGCCATGCAGGTGGATGACGAAATGAATGAGCAGCGTCATGAGATGCACAATGGCTCTATCGACCGTCAGAGCGACATAATCCAGCGGTTACCCAGGATGGGGATGGAGTTTCAGGTTTTGTCAAGAAACTCATTAAAGGAAAAAGACACAAAGACTGGTGAGTGGGATAAACCTGATGAATCAGGCTCAATCATTCAACACACTAGGGGTGAGTTTAAAATCACTGCCGATGGCAGGGAGGTTGAGTATGTTCTGGACCCTCAATTTGTCATGCGAGATGGTGCAGAGGGTCTTGTTGATGCGGCAAAAGATGCCGCTGAGTTCCATAAATTATTCCGAAAGGGTGATCAAAACGCATTTACAAATTGTCAGAATATAACAGATGTAAGTTTTGTCAACAAATTTTTACACTTCACCTCGAATGGGCGGGAGCTTCGTTACAGAAAAAATACGGCAACAGCCGGACCTCAATTTTCACTAGGGATTGATATTGCTCGATTTGTCACGTTTGTTGAGGAGTATTCCAAGGCTGTAGGCTTGATGACTGATGAAGAAAAAGAACGATGGAGTATGTTTGCCCTCGCACCTGAGCAACAAGAGCGTAGCCGATGGGGCAAAGCCGCAAACAATGCTGAACAGGTCGACTTATATAAGCCAATACAACTTGGCACGATTACATCCGCAATCGCAGAGGTAAAACAGAATCATAATCAGAGTGCAACACCGATTGTCTTATCATTCCTCACACTTTTGTCTGAATACGTCAGGTTCGCATATAGAGGGTTTGTTAACGCAAAAATGAATCTGCCAATTATGGGACGAACATCCTTGGGGGCCGTATGGGACCAGATGGATATCGGTGAACGAAATTTCATTCAAAACATCCTGGAATCTGATGAGGATAACTACAAAGACATTCGCAAAAAACTTGTTGGAGATCAGGCACTTGATCAATACAAGATTGCAAATGATGGCGGTGCAGGGCCGTTGGGTTTACAGCAATGGTGGACCGCACTAAAGACCAATGGTCAAGATTTACTATCTTGGCGAAATCGCACAGATCAAGATAATCAAAACGATGTGATAGACGGTAAAGTCGTTCCATACGATGGTATCGGTGATTTAGACACTGAGAATCCATTATGGGATTCTCTTAAGGATAGTTACGGGATTGAGCATCCAATGGACATTGGTATGGATGATGTCAAAGGACTTATTATTGAGGTGCGACAGTTAAAGAGGGCGAGCCCAGACGAGTGGGGAACAATGGCTGAAAAGGTTGGGAAAATTGCGATGTGGGCGAATCAGCTCGTTATAAATAATGATGGTGGTATCGATGATGATGGCGACGACGATGACAGCAGCGTTGCTTCCTCCCTCAATTCTGATAGTGGCGATAACGACGATGACTAATCCGAATCGCAAGACTGATCAAATGGTTAGGAATGGTGATTAAACAACTTACCCATTTGGATCGCACCCGTACGGGGCGTGCTCACTAAGAAATGGGAATTAAATAAAACCGGAAATTTACCAAACCGTCATTCCTGCGAAGACAGGAATCCAGCATTGTGCTAGAGTGGATTCCTGCCTTCGCAGGAATGACAAGATTATGGTCTTATTTAATCCGCGTTCCTAAACACACACACGTTATTGAATCGCTATTCCTTAATAAACAAATGTACGGCATCATACAATGCCATTATGAGGATCGCCATGCCCAAAAAGCTCAAAACGTCTGCACTTGAACGTAGACCACAACAGCAGATACAGCAAGAACGCGTAGAACAGCTAGAACGCTCATCCATCCATTCTACGCTGCAACGAAGTCATCATGATGGTGGCTTGCCACGCGGTGGTGGCTTAGAGCGAGGCGGTGGACTGCAAAAAGGGAACGGGTTTGAGCATCGGCCAACCCATGTTCCCGAACAGACAAATGAAACATCTGCCATGATTACACGACAGCCATTGATACAGCCAGCACAAGGATTGACGGCAGATACATCCACCTCGCAGATAAAGCTACCAGAGGGTGGGTTTGTCACAAGGACGATGGCATCAAATCACACACATACAAGTCAACCTGTGACAGTACCCTCAAAAAGGAGTGTCACAAAACGCGTACAGCGTAACCAAATCGACAACAATGGAAAGACTGATGTCGTTGATGACGCCATGCAAGTGGATGACGAGATGGTGGACCGAAGTCATGAGATTCATAATGGGTCTATTGACCGCCAAACTGAGGTGATTCAACGTGTTCCAAAGATGGGTATGGAGTTTCAGATTTTACAGCCTGGTGTTAGTTCTCTGCAAAGGGTGAATCCTAATACACAAGCTTGGGGGACGCCGCCCAGAGGGACTATTGCTGAAAACTATTTAGGATCGTTCAGTGTCGAAGCCGATGGAACGGATTTGGAATATGTTCTTGATGCACAACCTGCTACCCGAGCAGGGATCAAGAATCTTGTTAATGCAGCGACACTGGCAGCCTATTTTCATAAAAAGGTGCAGAATGAAGAGCATAAAGTTTTTGAAGATTACCTTGTAGGGGGAAATGAGACCAGTTACAATGGTTTGACACAAAATATACGATTTAAAATTGATGATCACCGATACCACTATAGAGTAAATCAACTACCCGCAGCACCTCAGTTCACACTTGGCATTAAACATGATCGGTTTGTTGAGTTTGTCAAATCATACTCAAAAGGTGTCGATTCAAATGTCAACGCGGAACAGCAACGTTGGGAGGGGTTATCTATCCCTAGCAATGACCAAGATCAAACCCGATGGGGTGTTGGTGCTTTGGCATCACCTCAACTTCAGCAACAGCAACAGGTGAATTATCAACATGCGGTTTATAAACCCTACCTCTATACCCCGACAGACCTTCAACATATTACCACGCTTGTGGAGGGGCTTACCTATAATAATGTAGCGCTTCCCTCAATGGTGCAATCATTCCTCACCCTCATGTCACAGTATGTCAAGTTTTCATACAGAGGTTTTATCAATGCCAAAATGAATCTGCCAGTCATGGGGCGAACATCGCTTTCTTCAATGTGGAAACGAATGAGCAACCATGAGCGACAGATTGTTGCGGACTTTATGACAAGACAAGGTGTGAATGCTACTGAAATTCGACGCCAGTTATTTGGCAATACAGCACCTGACAATCTCCAGCAGTATAACATTGCAAACGACACATCAACAGGAAATTTGCGGCTATCAGATTGGTGGAACTCGATGAACACCGCAAATATAAATAATAGCAGAGATAGGCTTGAACAGGATGGGTATAGCGGTATCAGCGAGTTAGATGAAAGCAGCAACACATGGGCTGTGGATAAGGGACTGTACAAGATTGAGCATCCAATGGATATTGACATGAAAGACAATAACGATAACGAGATTTTAGGACTCATTGTTGAGGTCCGTCAACTCCAGATGGCGCAACCAGACGATTGGCCTACCTTAGCCCAAAAGGTTGGAAATATTGCGTTATGGGCGAATGAGCTAGACGGAAACTAAAATTGGTAGACAAAAATCACATTCGCATCATCAGTAACTCTAGGCTATAATCGTCTCCTATCAATAATTATGATTCAATACACGATTATACAAGGAGACCAGTGATCAATGCTGACCAACGACCAAATTCAACACTATCATGAAAACGGCTTTGTCACACCAGACTTTCGTCTATCCAACGAAACCATCAACGACATCCGCGAGGCGCACGACCGCCTCATCCAACGTCATCCAGAGTTTAGCGACTACTGCTCGGCACTGCTCGCCTACGACACCTGGTATCTCAACGTTGCCCGTCAACCAGAGATTCTCGACATGGTAGCGCAGGTGATTGGCCCCAACATTGCGCTCTGGAATTCCAGCTTCTTTGCCAAGCCCGCCAAAGTTGGGACCAAAACGCCTTGGCATCAGGATGGCGAATACTGGCCGATTCGTCCGCTGGCAACCTGCACTGTGTGGATTGCTATCGACGCTGCCACCACGGAGAATGGCTGTCTGCGTGTTATTCCCGGCTCACATCGTTCCAAAATACTGGCAAAACACCATCACAGCAACGAAGACAACATCGCCCTCAACTTAGAGCTGGACGCCGACCAATTTGACGAATCCGATGCCGTCGATATTGTCCTCGAACCAGGCCAAGTCTCGCTCCACGATGTCTATTTGCATCACGGCTCCGAACCAAACCTCTCTGACCACCCGCGTCGTGGCATGACCCTACGCTTCATGCCCACCTCGTCCGTCTATCGCCACGACCTATCGACTCGATTTGCTAGAACAGGGCGGCTACTCATGTCTGAACGTACGATTTATCTCATGCGGGGGGTAGATGAATCGGGGGAGAATGATTTTCGTATGCGCCACTAAATACCGTTGATATCGCTTAAACTATTATCAGCTTCCGCACATATTACATAACATAAAAAAAGCAGCATCTGTTAAGGGTGCTGCTTTTTTATTGGGTAGGAAAGTGTGAACCAGCATTACAAATTGGTTATTGTGACGCAGGTAGCCAACCTGCGATACTGGCCTATGCCCCATTCTTCTCGTTGAAGAGGAAAGTGTGAGCCAGTAACACAGATTGGTTATCTGTGGCGCAGGTAGCCAACCTGCGATACTGGCCTTTGCCTTGTTATGTCGACTTTATGCTGGTATTCATCAGTAACGAGACGATATAGGATAGGCTCACTGGATAAAAAAGCTTTCACCACCTCAGCACACTAACTGGCTGACAAGCTGACAAGCTGATTTTATACTTTCCTATGCAATAAAAAATTTGGCTAACTCAATAAATAATTTCACAAATTGGGTTGCAAAAAGGAGAAAAAAATGACATTACTTGAACAGGTCCAAACAGGATTGGAGGGTCTCTTTACAGCAGAACCAGGGTGGGTAACACTCTCCAAGAATTGGGTTGGACACGTGCTGGTGAAGTAAGCGATATGACTTTAGAGGAACTGGAAAATGAGCTTCTTAACCTAATCCCGACCTACATTTATTCCATGTCCAACGCCAGCCCCAACTTCCTAAGCTATGGACACTACAACATTGTGCGAAATTGGTGCGAACCATGACAGCCTATATACGTAACCAAAAGTGCATTTTTGAACTCTTATAATCATCGTGTATACACGATAAAACATATAGAATCATAATCTAAAAGCAAGATAAGAACGACTAAAGTGTATTATGAAACATGTTGGTATCCTATCTTATACAGATGGTACAATCCATTAAGAAACCATAACATATCAAAGTTATGTTATTCCTATCCAAAAAAGCATGGTATTGAAATTTAGTACCTATCACAACGTAATGTAGGTAAAAGACCTATGCAATGACCACAAGGAGAAACAATCATGGCAAGCGCATTTCCATCACTGTCAGCATTTGGCGGCGCACGGGGCATTGGCAAACGGAGAGCAAAAGAAGAGACAGAGGCATCGGGCGACCTTTTTTTATCCGAGCTCAACACAGGCTATGCACGCATGGTCGATACGTATATTTATGACTATCCACAGTTGGTGCGTGACTGTACCGATGCATTTGCAGAGGTTACGGAGAATGGTAAAGGTGTCAAGGTCGCCATCATTGGTGCTGGGTTTGCGGGCGCAACCGCAGCCTATGAGCTTCGACGTGCGGGTGTCGAGAATATCACGGTCTATGAGGGGCGTGGCCGTGTTGGCGGGCGCGCAGATTCACCGACATTTACAGATGAGACAGGCAGAGAGTATATCAACGAGTTAGGGCCTATGCGTGTGCCAGAAAATTCCAAGCTATTTTGGCACTACGTGTCCAAAGTTGTTGCAGGGGATCCACTACAGACGATTTTTCCCAACCCTGGCGTTGTTGCCACACAACTGATCTATCGAGGTATTTCCTATACATGGAAAGATGAAGACTATCCTCTGCCATCAGAGCCTAATGACGATGCTGTTGACTGGGCAGCACTGTCTGCTGATATTGGTGCGTTTCTTGGTTCTCTAACACTCGGTGGCGTTACCTATGAAGAAATCGCTGACCTACTCATCAAAGAAACGCTTACCGCAGAAGACAACGCAAAAATTCATATGTATTGGAGCTATTTCCTCGAAAAGTACGATTATGTGTCCTTTATTGCCGCGTTAGAGGCGTTCTTTGGCGATAAATGGGGCGCAGAGCAGTATAACATGTTTAGTACGCTAGGGGTGGGCACAGGTGGTTTTGGCCCCCTGTTTCCTATCTGCTTTTTAGAGATATTCCGTCTCTTTCTCTGGCAATATCAGAATGAATACTCACCCAGCATCTCCATGACAGAAATTGTTGAAAGGCTGATGGATGTCGAGAACACGGATATCCGCTATGAAACCGTGACCTATGTGGGACTCCAAGAAGACAACCCAGACAAGGTCAATGTCTATAGCATTGATCCGGATAGTGAAGAGCGTAATGTCGTCGAGGAATATGATTATGTGATTGTTGCCACCACCCTGCGGAGTATGCAGATCGGCATGAGTTTGGATGCCACCGTACCCCCAACGGGCTATTCCGGCAATCGAGCTGTTTTTGGCGGTGATGACAATGAAATGATGCGTGAGTCAATGCGTATTCCTCACATTATGAATTCATCCAAGCTCTTTGGGTTCCTGCCACAGAAACCTTGGGAGGCGGACCCAGAGAATTGGCCGCATCATGAGGACGCAAAGGGAAGACATGAGGTTAAGTGTGTTCTGACCGATACCTTGGCACGGCAGATGTACTTTCTGGACCCATATCCAACGAAGGCTGATGCAGGGAGCAATGTCCTCATCAGCTATAACTGGGGGGATGATTCGGTCAAGATCATGGGTATCTTTGATTATGCTCAGGATCAAATCACAAACCCAGACGCCTCACCCGACTTTAACCTCAAATTGGCCTATCAAACAGGGCTTGCTACAGCCATGAGCGACAATCCAGTGGCGCGCTCCTTAGACCAGATTACGATTGCGAACCAAGCTGACCATCTTGCCTCGGTTGTATGGCAAAAGGAACCACTGAT
>JBCCFC010000239.1:0-13175 GCA_039029935.1 Chloroflexota bacterium | reverse complement strand
GGTGGTATGTGGAAAGGTAGCTCATTTTTGAAAAAATGAGCTACCTTTCCACATACCACCTCGTACCCCTACACATTGGCGTTTCTTCTATAACCATCAGAAGAAACGCCTTTTTTGTGTCCAAAAGAAGACTTTCGCACTACGCATCATATACGTTGAGCAACTGCCAACCTTGCTTGCAATAGGGGCTGATGATAGAATCAACAGGCAGATTTGGTTCTTTGGGGTTTCGGCTATTTGAACGTTTGAGGTAAGACCTTTGGGAGGTGTCCAGAGAAGCCTGAGTATATCCTGACCATTGATGGACACCTCCCGAAGGTCTTACAGAATTGTCGGTCATCGCTATTAGCGTGACAATCTGAGTTCTATGTTTTCGTATGATCGTGTTGCAAGGGGTTTTTAAGCGTGTCTAATTCGTCTCGGGTGCTTCCAGCGGTGATCATGCTCCTGTTATTGGTCGCCTTACTGGGTGTTCTCTATTTGGCAATTCAAAGCACATCCACGAATACGCCACCGACCACGACTGGGCAAACCGATACGGACGAGCGACCATCCACTGTTACATCCACTGTCACATCCTCTGCTCCAGCCACGCTGAACACTGACGCAAACCAGACACCCATCGTGGATGTTGTGGTACAGGAGCCACAAGTCATCAGTAATGATTCATTGACCTTGACGCCTGCCATAACGGATATTGATAACAACGAGCCAGACATCGCAACGACAAATACGCCAGAATTTATATCGGGGCAAACGGGCTTATCCAGTCAATCCTCTGCGGATGATAGGCAAGGTCAAAACAGCAACACAGCATCCATATCTACACATACACCAACACCACAGCCGACTGCAACACCACAGCCAACTGCAACGCCACAGCCAACCGCTGTACCCACAAATACACCATTACCACTTCAATCCAACCCTGTCTCTTCGGCAGGACCCATTTTGCTACCAACGCCACCGTCGCAGTTGACCGATGCACAACGGTCCCGCCAGATTGGCGAGTCTGGTTGGCAGCTTTACTCAGATTTGAATCGCATTCAAGATGTTGAGATTGTCGAAAATACATTGTGGGTGGCAACACATGGCGGCGTGGTGGCGTGGAATTTGCAGAGCAAGAGTTATGTCAAATTTACGACACACAATGGCCTCACCCATAACCACATCAACGTTGTCACCAACTGCCCGATTCCCGGCTTTGGCATCTTGTTCGGCAGTCAGCAGGGCATTCAAATATTTGATACAGACGATGGGCAGTGGCGTGTCATTGACACCAGCAATAGCCAAATGCGGTCGGATACGATTGCTGATCTCTATTGTGATCGCGACAACAATGTAATTATTGTGGGCTATCAGGATAGTGGGCTGGATGTGTATGTCACAGGCAGCGAATCGTGGCTACAGATTGATGAAGCGCAGGGGCTAACCCACAGTTTTGTGGAGAAAATGACGGTGGTGGGCGATTTAGAGTCTATCTGGGTGGCCTCTGGTTTTGGTGTGTCGGTGATTACTGGAAGCAACAACCCCTTCTATAATACAGAGAACAGTCCCTTAGAGACCAACCAGATCAATGCGGTTATGGCTGCACAGGACAAGACGATTTGGCTTGGCACGGATGAGGCTCTTTACCAAGTCACAGAGACTGGTGGTGAATATAGCTGGACACGGCTGACGCTTGATATCATTCGTCGCAATGGCGTCGCCAGCCGCTTCCCAGCGGGGCCGATCACGGCCCTACAGGACAATGGGGATGGCACAATCTGGGTAAGTTCGCATATCGGTGAACTTTGTCACTTTGACCCAGCCACGACGGAGTGTATTGCATTTTATGCACCATCGCCAACAACAGACCCGCTTACTGTCACCAGCATAGCCATCAATAACATAGAAGATGGCCTCACTGAAATCTACTATGGCACAAATGCGCAGGGACTATTTGCAGGCACATCGCAAATAGAGACAACGCCAGAATGGGAACAATGGCGGATTCAGGAGCATCCGCTTGAAGGCAACCAAATCCGTAGCATCACGCGTGACCAAGATGGTTTTCTCTGGCTGGCAACCGAGGCGGGTGTTCAGCAGATTAGCCCCAGCAATCAGAGTGCCTATCGCATGTTCACGGTTGTCGAGGATGAGCGGACGGGTACGCCCTATTCGCTGGTCGATACACAGTTTGTCCGTGCCGATATGGATGGCATTTGGGCGGGTGGCCTGGATGCCAGCATGTATGACGGGGCGCGCTGGTTTCGCTATACGGCGGAGGATGGGCTTTCTGGCACATTGATCCAGGCCATCGAAACGGACAGCCAACAACGGGCATGGTTGGGTACAAAGTCTGGACTGAGTATCTGGAATGGCAATGAGTTCTTCTATCTTTCGCGTGCCAACGGGTTGCCAGATGACACCATCACCAATCTATTTGCCGATGGTCAAACGATGTGGATTGGGTCCAGTGGCGGTGGTCTCTTTCAATTTATCAGCAATCAGTTGGATTTTCTCAATCGAGCCAATTCAGATTTACCCAGCGACGTGGTTACAGCGATTACAAGAGAGAGGCCCGACACATTGTTGATAGGTACGGATGCGGGGTTGGTTCGCCTCATCACCGATTCGGATGATTCAACCAGTGCGCTCAACTGGCCGATGGCTTTGGTGGAAGAACTAGGCGAAATGCATGTGACAGCACTTGCCGTTGATCCCCTATCCGCTCAACTTTGGGTTGGCAGCAAGACCCAAGGGCTATTTCATTTTGATGGTGTCAACTGGACTCAATATACAAGCAATGGTTTTTTGGCCTCGCAGCATGTGACTGCCCTGCATTTTGACCAATATGGAACCTTATGGATTGGGGGCGATAGTGGTGGGTTAGTACGGTATGTGCCGTAACCCGACTATACACGCGTTCCAAACAAGGCCAGCCATCGACAATCCCTGCCGCTGCCAGCCACGCTAAAGTTTCACCCAGTGTTATTGTGTGGGTGATTGCAGGCAATGTTACGGATTGATATTGTTATTGTTTATCATCTGGAATAAATATGTCTCTCTTTTCTGTTTCAGGCCAATTTATATTTGTATTCTCTGTTCGATTTGTTTCATTAATGTTTATCTGAAACCAACCCGTCTTACTAATTTCCTCAAAAAATAAAAAGCCGTGAGCGATGCTGCTCACGGCTTTTTATATCGAACTATTATTGAACAGTGAAGAGTCTTGTCTCTCTAATCGAACTCAACCCTTCAACCCTTCAACTTTTCAACCCTTCCCCTACTTCATAACCGTCGGCAAGAAAATCATCTGCGTTTGCCCCTGCAACGGCGTCTGCGTTGGTGTACGTTTCACCGACCGAACCTGCACGGTAATCGGTCGAGCAATACGAATCGTTCGCCCGCCTGCGCCATTCATGATGGTCGGCAAGTAAACCGTATTGACTTGGCTCAAGCTAGCCGCCTGAATTTGCACACCCACTGGACCATAATCACGGGTCTTGCCACTGGTTTCGACTTCGCGGAGCCAGTAGACATAGACAACGCCTGGAACAGTTGACGTGTCGGTGAATTGATAGACACCACCGGCTGCCCCTTGGCTGGCGATCAGCTGGTCGGTGACACGGACGGCGTTGTTGCGGTCGCCATCTGTGCTGCGGTAGAGATGGAAGCCAAAGGTCTCATTCTCTTCACCAGTCACCCACTCAACCATTGTACCAACGCCATCGTCAAGCACCATCACAGTCAGGCTTTCCAGTGCAATGGCGGTTGGCCCCTGTGTGTCATCTGCTGCGATTAGACCTGCACCGACCTCGACGTTGCTCTCACCTGGCTCCAACGAAATGGGGGCCGTGACACCTGTCAACGGGTCAGCATCTGAACCAAGGGTGGCACTCAAATCATCACTTTGCTCGGTGAAGTTGAATCCGGCTGGCGGCATAAATTCAAGTGAGTATTCACCTGGTGTCAGGTTGGTAAACTCAAATGCACCCACGCCATCGGTCACGGTGGTATCCACCAGGTCGCCATCCTCGTTGTAGAGGTTGACCACCATGTTGGCGATACCTGGCTCATCCTCGTCGCGCAGACCATTCTGGTCCTGATCAATCCAGACAATCTGGCTGATGGTTGCCGGTGGCGTGAAGCCAACATCCCAGGTGTCGTCAAACTCGCCTGCGGAAAGTGTTGTCACATCCGTGCGTCCCAGAATTGGGTCTACATCGCTATCTACCGAATCATCGGTCGTGTTGTTTGGACGAGTGTACGCCTTGTCCGGTGGCAATACAAACTGCAAGTAATAGTCACCGGGCAGCAATCCCTCAAAGAGATAGAAGCCAGTGGCATCTGTGCTGGTTGTGCCAACCAGTACACCTTCGCTGGTGAAGAGCTGGACAACCACACCGCCGACACCAACTTCACCATCATTCTGCACACCGTTGCCATCTACATCATCCCAGGCAAAGTTGCCGATGGACGCACCAACGTAGACACCCGCATCCCATGTGGGGTCATGCTCGCCAGAGACCAACTCGGTTGGCTCTGTACGCATGGTGTCAGGGTCAGCATCGCTGTCGACAGCATCGTTGTTGCTGATATTCGCAGGTGTAATCGCATACTCTTCTGGCGGTGCAAACTCAACAATGTAGACACCCGGCTCAAGCTCGATAAAGCCATAGCTGCCATCGGGTGCAGTCGTCGTCGTCTGTCCCGTTGGGTTGCCACTACCATCCAGCAAGTTCACGGTCACACCACCCAAGCCCAACTCACCTGGGTCTTGGAGGCTGTTGCCATTGATGTCGATCCAAACACGGTCGCCGATGCTGGCAAGTTGATAGACACCCATGTCAAGACTCAAATCTTGGTCGCCATCCACCAGTTCTGGTGTTGCTGCGGTTTGCCCCACTTGATTGGCCTCATCGACAATGGCATCACTGTCGATCTGGTCATCGCTCCCCACATTGGCAGGGCTGACCAAGAAGCCATCTGGCAAGGTTGTTAGATCAAACTCAACATAGTAGCTGTTTGGCGGTACGCCCTCAAAGAGATAGTTCCCGTTGGTATCTGTTGCGGTCTCGCCCATAGAGTTGCCACCAGCGTCAAAGAGTTCAACGCCGATGCCAGAGACACCTGTTTCGCCCGCCTCCTGCGTACCATTGGCATTGGCATCCAGCCACACAACATCACCAACACGGATACCTTCTAGTTCATGGATACCCATATCCAGCGTCATGTCGTTGCCACCGCTAGGGATAAAGGCTGTCAGTGCTGTTTGGCCGCTGCTGGTGCTGGCATCACTGTCGAGGGCATCGTCGCCACCCGCATTTGGTGTTGTCACCACATAGTCGGCATCGGTGGGCAAGGTGTTCAGGTCAAAGACAACGGAGTACTCTCCTGGTGGCAAACCGCTAAAGACATAGAATCCTGTTGAGCTAGTCTGCGATGTCAATGGACCGCCACCTATCTGCACGGGGTCGCCATTGGCATTGAATAGTGCCACAGAGACACCGCCCACACCTGTTTCGCCCTCATCCTGAATGCCATCTTGGTCGCTATCGAGCCAGACAAAGTTACCCACGCTCACAGGCTGCACAACACCCATGTCCAGCGTCATGTCTGTACCACCACTCAGGATGAATGGTGTGGGGTCGGTACGTCCTGGTGCCGATGAATTTGGCCCAAAGGCATCACTGTCAAGCGTGTCATCTGTACCCACGTTGGCGATGGTTGGGATATAGCCTGTCAAGTCACCAAAGACAACATAGTAGCTGCCCGGTGGCAAACCATCAAAGAGATATTGACCATCGGCATCGGTCGTTGTTGTCTGTCCCGTTGATGTGCCATCTGCATTGTGAAGCGTGACTGGCACACCCTGTATCCCCGGCTCACCAGCATCTTGCAAACCATTGCCGTTGAGGTCTTCCCACACCATATCACCAATGCTGACAGGCTGATAGATACCCATGTCCAGCGTCAGGTCTTCATCACCGCCGGGTAAGAAACCTGTATCGCCCGTGCGCCCATTTTCATCGACATCGGAGTCAACGGCATCGTCGCTGCCCGCATCTTGTGGTGTCACCACATAGCCTGTGGGCAGACTGTTGAGATCAAAGACCACAAAGTAGTCGCCTGGAATCAAGTTTTCAAAGAGGTATTCGCCGTTGGCATCAGTGGTTGCGGTCTGCCCCGTATCCACTTGGTTGCCATCAACCGTGGTAAAGAGATGTGCCACGACACCAGCCACACCTGGCTCAGGGGATCCCTCTGGGCCATCCTGAATGCCATCGCCATCCATATCT
Organism: Chloroflexota bacterium; assembly: GCA_039029935.1. Taxonomy (GTDB): domain Bacteria; phylum Chloroflexota; class Anaerolineae; order Caldilineales; family Caldilineaceae. Next base: position 6,891 of record JBCCFC010000239.1, on the reverse strand, counting down.
TCCCACACAAAGTCACCAACATTGACGGTCAATGGGAAGAGTCCCATGTCCTCGTTGGGATTGTCTCCTGTCAGCGTGATGTTTGGAATACGGGCAATGGTTGGGTCAGCAGTTGGGATAGCATCACTGTTGGTGATGTCATCCGGTCCCTCATCGGGTGGACTCACCTGTAAGCCCGTTGGGATGCCGCTAAACTCGATACAGTAGTCCCCAGCCGTCAGACCTATAAATTCATAGAAGCCGTTGGCATCGGTCGTGGCTGTATCAATAGCTGTGCCACTACAGTCGGTTGAGTCGTACAACGTCACGGTGATGTCTGGCACACCCTGCTCGTTGGGGTCTTGCACACCATCCTGATCGTTGTCTTCCCACACACGGTCGCCAAGGGTAAAGGTGGCATCCGGACTAAAGCCAAAGTCTTGGTCGTCGCTATTGGGTGAATCGACTGTCAATGTGACTGGCAATGACGTATCCGTGATGGGGTTCTCACAGGTTTGCAATGCAGCGTTGGTTTCATCAACTTCCACCACATAACAGACAGGAGAACCACTATCGGGACCGACAAACAGATTCTCAAAGAGATATTCACCTGACCCCAACGCTGATGAGCCATCGGCTGTCATCATAGAAGCAATGGCCGCACCGTCGACCGCGTCATCACAGTTGGTATCCTCAAACAGCTCAACGAGTACACCTGAAATCAATGTGTCACTATCACCCGCATCATAGGTGGTGTTCTCATTGGTATCGCTTTCACACCAGACCAAACCGCCAATGCTGCCTGGTACATAAAGTCCCATATCCTGATCTAGGTTGTTCCCCGTCAAGCTGATGTTGGGTATCTGTGCAATGGTTGGGTCAGCCGTCTCTTGTGCATCACTGTCATCCGTATCGTCTGTGCCTTGATCCAGCGGTGAGACGCTCCATCCCGTTGGAATCGAGCTAAACTCGACACAATAGTCACCCGCAACCAAACCTGTAAACTCATAGGCTCCAGAAGCGTTGGTGGTGGTGTTGGCAATTGGTGTACCGCTACAATCGGTGCTGTTGTAGAGTGTCACATCAATGCCTTCTTGACCTGGCTCATCTGGGTCCTGCTGACCGTCTTGGTCGGTGTCATACCAAACCAAATCACCAAGCGTATAGACAGGGTCCTCGGTAAAGCCAAAATCATTGTCGGTGCTGTCGGGATTGCCGGAATCAAGCGTCACGGCCAGTTCATCTGGTGTGAGCGGGCTGTCACAGGTCAACAGGTCATCGTCGGCAGTATCGACTGCGACGACATAACAGACGTCGGTCGCATCTCCTGCCAAGCCGACAGGCAGGTTGTTAAAGAGATAGCTGGCTGTCGGTGAAACCGTGTCCATGCTGGCGATGGCCGCGCCATCTGCCGCACCGTCACAGTTGGTGTCCTCATAGAGTGAGACGGCCACATCCATTGTCAGCGTATCACCATCAGCAAAGTCATAGGTGGTGTTGGCATTGGTGTCGCTTTCACACCAGACCAAGCCCTCGATGCTGCCAACCGTGTAGATGCCCATATCTTGGTCTGGATTATCGGCAGAGAGAATAATACTCTCAATCGTCGCAACCGTTGGGTCAGCCGTCACAGTGGCATCACTGTCGGCGGCGTCCCCTGTTTGGTTGGCGGGGCTGACGCTCCAGTCTGTTGGAATATTGCTAAACTCGACACAATAGGCCGAGGCTGGCAAGCCTGTGAACTGGTAGAACCCAGAGGCGTTGGTGGTTGTGCTACCAAGGGCCGCTACCGAACAATCTGGTGTGGCATAGAGCGTGACCGTGATGTTTTCCACACCTGGTTCGCCCGCATCCTGCACACCATCTTGGTCGATGTCATACCAGACCGTATCGCCCAACGTATACACAGGGTCTTCGGTAAAGCCAAAGTCGTTGTCTGTGTCATTTGGCGTCGTGGTTGTCAGGCTGACCGGAACATCGGTCGGTGTCAACGGATTGTCACAGCTACCCAAATCGCCATCGGTGGTATCCACACGCACCACATAACAGGCTTCGGTATCTGTGCCAGCCTGCGTGTTGGGATAGCCGACATCGAGTGCAGTGAAGAGGTATTGACCGCTGCCATCGCTGTCTTGCGTATCCAGCGCAACCGATGAATCGGCGACATCATTACAGTCACCATCAGGTAAGAGAGAAACCAGTACACCTGTCTGCAAAGTATCACCATCACCTGCATCATAAGTGGTGTTGCTGTTGGTGTCGCTTTCACACCAGAGCAGACCGCCAATGCTACCCTGCATCACCAAGCCCATATCTTGGTCTGGATCATCCGTTGTCAAGTTGATGTTGCTAATCTGCGCTACCGTTGGCGTAATCGTCATGGTAGCGTCATTGTCTGTCGCCTCTGTGCCCTGTCCCAATTGCGTCACATCCCAATCGGTCGGAATGTCGCTAAATTCGAGACAGTAGCCACCAACGGCCAAGCCCGTGAACTGGTAGAAACCATTGGCATTGGTTGTCATGGTGATGCCCGTTGTGGTGGTACAGCTTGTATCGCTGAATAACTCAACGGTGATGTTGGGCACACCCGGCTCTTCTGGGTCTTGGACACCATCTTGATCCTGATCATACCAAACCGTGTCACCGAGTGTATATACGGGGTCTTCGGTAAAGCCAAAGTCGTTGTCTGTGTTATTTGGGGTATTTGTGTCCAACTCCACAGGCAATTCGCCATTAGTCACAATATTGCTACAGGTATTGAGGTCTGCATCGCTCTGATTGACCTGAACAACGTAACAAGAGCGGCTATCAGAGCTACCCGCATAGCCAACCGCTAAGTTGGTAAAGCTATATTCGCCAGAGGGGTCAAGCGTATCCATACTCGCCAACGCACCGCCATCTGCCGTGCTATCACAGCTAATGTCCTCAAAGAGTGAAACGCTGATGTTTGGCAACAAGGTATCACCATCACCCGCATCATAGTCCGTGTCGGCATTGGTATCGCTTTCACACCAAACCAAACCGTCGATGCTGCCTACCATGTACAGACCCATGTCTTCGTCTGGATTATCAGCCGTCAAGTTGATGCTGGTGATCTGTGCAACGGTGGCGTCACCTGTCACAGTCGCATCACTATCTGCGGCGTCATCGCCACCCTGGTTGGATGGGCTGACGGTCCAGTTCGCTGGGATGTCGCTAAACTGGACACAATATGTGCCAGCAACCAAGCCAGTAAACTGGTAGAAGCCCGCGCCAGTCGTCGTTGTGGTGATGGGGGGTGACATCTGCGTCGTACAGGTAGCATCGTTAAAGAGTTCAACTGTGATGTCAGAAACGCCTGGCTCGCCAGTATCCTGCTCCCCATCTTGATCATCGTCATACCAGACAGTATCGCCCAGCGTGTATACCGGGTCTTCGGTAAAGCCGAAGTCGTTATCGGTGTCGTTTGGTGTCGTTGTACTCAGTTCAACTGGAATCAAGCCATCAGTTATAATGTTGTTACACGTGTTGAGATCACCATCGCTCTGGTCTACTTCGACAACATAACAGGCACGGCTGCTGGCGTTGCCATTCAACCCCACCACGAGATTGTCAAAGAGATAGCCTGTTGGCGAAATCGTCGATGTCGTACTCATCGGTGTACCGCTATCGGCGGCACTATCACAGTCGACATCTTCATAGAGGTTGACGGTGATATTGGGCATGATGGTGTCGCCATCCGCCGCATCATAGTCGGTATCCTGATTTGTACCACTTTCACACCATGTCAGGCCAGAGATGCTGCCCAGCATGTAGAGACCGACATCCTGATTGGGGTCATCACCTGTCAAGTTGATACCCGAAATTTCGGCAACTGTGGCATCAGCCGTGATCGTTGCATCACTATCCAGTGAGTCATCGCCGCCCTGCCCCGATGGGCTGACGGTCCAGTTCGTTGGGATGCTGGTGAACTGAATACAGTAGTCGCCTGCTGGCAAGTTGGTGAACTGGTAGAACCCTGTACTGGTTGTGGTCATGGTCTGCTGAATTGACCCTGAACAGTTGTTTGTGTTGTAGAGGTTGACCACAATGTTGGGGACACCCTGCTCTGTGCCATCCTGCTCACCGTCCTGATCGAGGTCATACCAAACATAGTCACCAAGCGTGTACACAGGGTCTTCGGTAAAGCCAAAGTCATTGTCTGTACTCTCGGTCATCGCCGTCGTCAATGTGACAGGGATAGTGTTTGTTACTGGGATTAAGTTGTCACAGGAACCAAGGTCGCTGTCCATGTCATCGACTTGGACGACGTAACAAGAACTGATTGTGCCGCCAGAATAGCTGACTTCTAGGTCATCAAACAGGTATGTGCCTGCGGGGTTGGCTGTCACAGTTGTACTCATCGGTGTGCCGCTGTCAGCCGCTTGGTTACAGTCAATGTCGGCAAAGAGATTCACCGAAATGTTTGGCAACAAGGTGTCGCCATCGCCCGCATCATAATCTGTGTCCTGATTGGTATCGTTTTCACACCATGTCAAACCAGCGATGCTGCCGCGCATGTAAATGCCCATGTCCTCGTCAGGATTGTCTGGTCCCATGCTGATGTTGGTGATCTGTGCAACGGTTGCGTCGCCTGTCACAACAGCGTCGCTATCGGCTGTATCATCAACACCTTGGTCAATGGGGCTGACGCTCCAGCCAGCAGGAATATTGCTAAATTGAACACAGTATGTGCCAGTGATTATGCCCGTGAATTGATAGAAACCTGCGCCAGTGGTGGTGGTCGTCATGGGCGGTACCATCTGTGTTGTACAGGTGGCGTCGTTAAAGAGTTCAGCCGTGATGTTGGGGACACCGGGTTCGCCTGCATCCTGAATGCCATCGCGATCCTGATCATACCAAACCGTGTCCCCCAATGTGTATACCGGGTCCTCGGTAAAACCAAAATCGTTACCTGTGCTGTCTGGGCTACCTGTCTCCAGTTCAACATCGTGCGCCCCATCTGTCACGATGTTGTCACAGCTATCTAATTCAGGATCGCTCTGGTCAACCTGCACAACATAACAGGCTCGGCTGCTGGCATTGCCCGCCAACCCAATCAACAGATTGTTAAAGAGGTAGCCTGTCGGCGAGATTGTCGAGGTGGTACTCATCGGTGTCATGCTATCGGCAGCGAGATCACAGTTGTCATCGGTAAAGAGGTCAACCGTGATATTGGGCATAATTGTATCGCCATCACCCGCATCATAGGTTGTGTTCTCGTTGGTGTCGCTCTCACACCATGTCAAGCCTGCAATGCTGCCAAACTGCGCAATACCCATATCCTGTGTGGGGTCATCGGCGGTGAGGTTGATGTTTTCAATTTCGGCTGTCGTTGCACCTGTGGAAACGGCATCGCTGTCGGTCGCATCATTGCCACTGTTGTTCGCCGGACTGACGTCCCAACCAGACGGAATGTCGCTAAACTGCACACAGTAGTCGCCAGGCGTGAGTCCGGTGAATTGATAGAAACCTGTGATGGTCGTCGTCGTCGTGATTGTCCCCGGTGTCGACCCTGTGCCGCTACAGGTGGCATCGTCATAGAGTGCAACGGTGATGTTCGGCACACCTTCTTCTGCGCCGCCATCCTGCACACCATCCAAGTCCTGATCAAACCAAACAACGTCACCCAGCGTATACTGTTGCAGAATGTAGCCAAAGTCTACATTATTGATGTCAACAACAGGGCCGCCTGTTGGGACGGGACGGTCTTCATCCCCCAAATGGTCAGTACAAGGTGGGCTCTGGCTTGCCCCTGGTGCGGTACTGCTACTGGTATAGATGAAATGCTCCAGCGGCCCGTTTGTATCGAAGTTGCTGTCTGCAATAGTGACAAAATAAAATTCTCCACTACCACTGGTAATGTCGAAATCATAATACCCGTCATCCCCAAATTCTGGCGAACTTGGATCAGCCATTGTCGTCATGCTGGTGATATACTCGGTGCTGGTGACAAAGTATCCGCCATCAATGGTGGCGTTCCCATTTAAATCCTGAAATAGGTGGACAAGCACACCATTGATACCCGGCTCACCGGAATCCTTACAGCCATCGGCGTCGAGATCATGCCAGACAAAATCACCCAAGGTTGATGCACCAAGTGGAGCGGCGACAGCGTCAGGCATGGCAATGTTTGTACCATTTGGGATGTTACTAACTTGAATACTGTCTGCGGTTTTTGCTGTGTTGATGGATGCTTTGTCTATGGCTGTCTGTGCCATTGCAGAGAGGGGATTTAGCAAGATGAAGAGAAGGGCCAGCATGAGAGAACCCCACAACAGGCGATTGAACAGAAAAGGTTGTGTTTGCAAAGTGCGACTCTGTACCATTGTTGATTGTTGTCCCTTTATCATATCTGTCACACCCATTGATGAAGAAGGTGTTGCCCAATTTGGTGGGTTCTCCTTCATACAATGAAACCTTGAGTCATAAGTCGATGACATCGAATCCTCCGTGAACCTTGATGGAAAATACCCATTTCAACCTTACATTGTTTGAAAAAACTGACCTCGTTTTTCTTGAAGAATTTGAAGTTTTGTGGATATTCCCCGTTTTTTCTCCTAAAATTTTTTGGATATTTATTTTATTTTAACTCAAATATTTTATAGTGTAACATAGGATGAAGCGATAGAAGTAGGACAAAAGTCTTGGTTTTAAGGGGTCACGTGTAGCATCGCGAGAGGTGAGCAAACCTACAAAAGGATGCCCGCGATACCTTAACTCATAGATATATTTCCCAATATCGGTTATAGGGCGCAATCAGGTTGAAGATGTTCTGGTCGTTGCATGGAAATAAAGGATCAATGTTAGAACCGGAAAGTATACGTACATATGAAGTAACAAAAAAAACAAAAACATAAATTATTAGTGTGTTAAAAATAAAAAAAAAAAAAT
>JBCCFC010000238.1:0-13191 GCA_039029935.1 Chloroflexota bacterium | reverse complement strand
ATAATACAAAAATATCGCTATCTGCGCTCTTCCATATTTGTGTTAATAAAAAAGCTATCAGCTATCAGCTATCAGCTATCAGCCGTCAGCTTTTAGCCAGGACCAGTGACAGAAGAACGCGGGTTGCGACGATTGTTCGCATATCAAAACCAAAACAGAGATCGACTATGCAGATTAAACGATTTAAAAACAACCCCATCATCTATCCAGCCTTAGACGAGCGCATGGGGGACAACATCAATGGCCCCTCACTCATCCGTGTGCCCGATTGGGTAGTAAATCCCTTGGGGCAATATTACCTCTACTTTGCCCATCACGACGGCCAGTATATCCGCCTTGCCTATAGTGATGACCTTGAAGGTCCTTGGACGGTTCACAGCCCAGGTGTCCTGCCCAAAGAAGCTTCCCACTTTGCGGGGCATATCGCCTCGCCCGATGTCCATGTGGACCACGCGCAGCAACGCATTCGGCTCTACTATCACGGTTCAGAGATACACACCGTCGCCTATGCCTCAAATCAACAGACACGCGTTGCTCTTTCGCAGGATGGGCTACACTTTGTCGCCCGAGCGGAAACCTTGGGCATCGCCTATTTCCGTGTCTTTCAATGGGATGGCCACGAGTATGCCCTTGCCATGCCCGGCCTCTTCTATCGCTCACGTGATGGGTTGAGCAACTTTGAAAAGGGGCCGATGCTCTTTAGCATGAACATGCGCCATGCCGCGCTCAAATTAGACGGACACATGCTCACCGTATTTTATACTGATGTCGGCGACTGCCCTGAGCGCATCCTGTGCGCCACCATCGACCTGCGACCCGACTGGCATGAGTGGGTCGTCTCTGATGTCGAGGTAATGTTAGAACCAGAACTTGACTATGAAGGCAGCAATTTACCCCGCGTCCCCTCTGTGCGGGGCATCAGCCAAGAACCTGTCTGCGAGTTGCGTGATCCGGCGATTTTTCGTGAAGATGGCCGCACCTATCTGCTTTATTGTGTTGCCGGAGAGCGTGGAATTGCGATGGCGGAATTACTCGAATAATAAGACAGTATCGCAGGTTGGCTACCTGCGTCACAGATAACCAATCTGTGATACTGGCGATAGTATCGCAGGTTGGCTACCTGCGTCACAGATAACCAATCTGTGATACTAACCAAAGGAGTTTTGACAATGTACAAACCAGTCAGTGCGATGGAATATCCTCGCTACTCTGGGATTCGCACTTTTATGCGTTTGCCCCATATCACCGATCTATCTGCCGATGTGGATATTGCCATTGTCGGCGTTCCCTTTGACACGGGTGGCACATACCGTGTGGGCGCACGTTTTGGGCCGGGTGGCATCCGTGATCAGTCGCTGCTATTACGCCCCTACAATCCCGCATTGGATGTGGTGATCTTTGACCACTGTTCCTGTGTTGATTATGGCGATTTACAAACCGTCCCTGGCTATCTACCAGAATCACACCAATTTATTACCGAAGGTGTATCAGCGGTGATTGTCAATGAGGGGGTTACGCCGATTTTTCTGGGTGGCGACCACTCTGTGTCGTTGCCGATTTTACGCGCGGTGGCAGCCAAACATGGCCCGGTTGGACTGATTCACTTTGATTCGCATAGCGATTTGTGGTATGGCTATTTTGATGGCAAAGACACACATGGGACACCCTTCCGGCGTGCCTTGGAGGAAAACCTCATCGATCCGCAACGCTCTTGCCAGGTTGGTCTACGTGGCTCGCTCTATGACAAAGCCGATTATATGATGACCGAAAATGAGGGCATGTTGATGGTGGATGGTCCACAACTGCATCGTCAGGGGATTCCCGCTACACTTGAACAGATTCTTGCCAAGGTAGGCGTGGGTCCCATTTATCTTAGTTTTGACATTGATTTTGTCGATCCAACCTTTGCCCCCGGCACAGGGACACCCGAAGTCGGTGGGTTCAACAGTGCGCAATGTCAAGAACTGCTACGTGGACTAACCAGTTTGGCCCCTCGCATTGTGGGGTATGATATGGTCGAGGTGATGCCTTCCTATGATCCAGCGGGGACAACCTGTTTGTTGGCAGCCAATCTGGTCTATGAAATGATGTCGCTGATTGCACATGCAAAGAAAAATGGTTAAAAAATAAGAATGAGATTATCCTTTATCGGCATGTCCGGTGTGGGTAAATCCCACTGGTCTGGACAGTTGGAGGCGGCTGGGTTTCGACGGTTTGCGTGTGATGTGCTGATTGCCGAGCGATTAGGACTGGCGATTGAACGGCAAAATCACAGCCGGGACGCTCAGGTTGATGCCAAGTTTGATGCCAAGTTTAATGTAGGCGCGTGGATGGGCTTACCCTATGAGAGCCATTATCGTGGACGTGAGGCACAGTATCTTGCCCATGAAACGGCGGTGATGACAGAAATTCTGGCAGAGCTTGCGCAGAATCCACAGGACACAACCCAAAACATTATCGTTGACACAACTGGGAGTGTGATCTACACATCGCCTGTGCTGTTAGAGCGTCTGTCGCAGTTGACCACCATTGTCTATCTGGATGCGCCTGATTTTGTTCAGGAGCGCATGTACCAATCCTATATTGCTAACCCCGCGCCTGTATTGTGGCGTGATCATTTTCGTCCGCAACAGGGTGAGTGCCGAGAAGATGCATTGGCCTGTGGCTATCGTGAATTGCTTGCTGCACGAACAGAACAGTATCGTGCATTAGCGCATGTGACATTGGACTATCATATATTGCGACAAGAGGGCTTTGGCTTGGCAGAATTTCTAGCACAAGTCCAGCAAACGACGGTGACTGGATGAACACTGAACTACTCAAACAAGTATGGCGGCTGGCACTGCCCGTCATGCTCACCAATCTGCTCCAATCACTTGTCGATGTCGTTGATGTCTACATGGTTGGTCGTCTGGGACCTATCGCTATCGCCGCTGTCGGCATGAGTACGACCATCCGCATGTTGGTGCTCGTCATGTTGCTTGCCGTCTCTGCTGGAGCCATGCCGCTGGTCGCACAGGCTAGAGGTGGACGCGACCCCAAACGCATGAGCTTTGTGACTCGTCAAGCCATCTCGTCCGGTGTGCTACTCTCCATTGTGCTATTGCTATCGGGCTTGATCTTGGCCGAACCATTGCTTTCGTTGATCAACCAAGGGGGCGATGAAGAGGCCGTTGTTATGGGGACACTCTATTTGCAACTCCTCTTTTTGGGTACACCTTTCATGGTCCTCAACATGGTTTGCAACCGACTGATGCAAGCGGCTGGTGACACCGTGACGCCGCTGATTTTGACGATTGCCATCAATGTGATCAATATCCTGCTCAACTATCTGTTTATCTTTGGGGTCGGGCCGATTCCGACAATGGGGCTAACCGGAGCTGCCTTGGGGACCGTGATTGCGCGGGGATTGGGTGCAGTTGCTGTCCTGATTCTCTTCTATTCGGGCAAGAACATCATCAAAATTTTACCCGGCACCTATCGCCCCCACTGGCAGACTTTTAGTGACATTTTCACGATTGGCCTTCCATCGGGGCTGCAAGGTGTCTTTCGCAATGGGTCACGACTACTGGTCTTTGGTCTTGTTACCTCCACCGAAATCGCCACCTTTGGTGTTGCGGCTCTCTCGATTGGGATGCAGGTCGAGTCGTTGGCCTTTATGCCAGTGTTGGGCATTAATGTAGCCGCAACGAGTCTGGTTGGCAATGCTATCGGTAGCTGGCAGACCGAAGAGGCGCGTCAACGGGGCAGCATGGCGATTGGGTTGGGCGTTGTTGTGATGATTGTGCTGGCTACGCCGATTGTCATTTTTGCGCCAGCCATCATCCGTCTCTTTGACCCCTCTGCCCACCCAACCGTTATGTCGGCGGGAACAGCCTACATGCGTATCAACACGGTCCTGCTCCCATTTGTCGGCATCGCCATGGTGGCCAACGGTGCTTTACGCGGCGCGGGCGACACCATGCCGGGGATGGTTAGTACGCTTCTTACAAAGGGAGCCATCACAGTGATCTTGGCCTACTTCTTTGCCTTCCCACTCGGTATGGGGTCAATAGGGATTTGGTATGGACTGGCGATTGGCTCTGTGCTGGACGGTTTTCTGATGCTGGGTCGCTGGCTCACCAATGTTTGGTTAAAAGTAGCACTGCACAAAACCGAACTCTATCGACGACACCTACGCCATCTCAACGACTATATGCAGCAGGAATTTTTGCGTGAAGTCCGCACCCCACTGATGGCAATACCGACTGCAACGGAAACGGTCCTCAAAAATGAGGTTGTTTATACCAAAAATGATAGTAATCACAAAGTGACCGTCCTCTTTGGACGCGATGGATACTGGGTGGAACATTAGCCATGCTTTTTCTGAATAAGCTACAACAAAATTGCCAAACATTTACCGACAAAACTGCGGTTGAATTTATCAACCCCGACATAGCTGCACCCGAACGCATCACCTATGCCCAACTGGAAACCATCATCCAGCAGACCATGATCTACCTCCACACATTAGGCATCCAACCCGGCGACCGTGTTGCCATGCAACTGCCCAAATGTCTACCCTTTCTCTATCTGCACCTTGCCATCATGCGCATGGGGGCAATCACACTGCCACTCAACCCCGGCTATCCGGCCAGTGAACTCAGCTACTTTCTCACCGACGCCGATGCCCATCTCTTTTTTGCCGATGTCGCTACCCAATCTACGCTCACGCCTATTGTAGAGACCATCCTCACCATTGAACAGACCATTTTTCTCGAAACTACCTCCGCATCGTTTCTGGCACACATCAACCAAACCAACAACCAGCCCCTGTTTACACCACCGCTGCCCGCCAATCCCGCTCAAATCGCGCTCCTTGTCTACACCAGCGGTACAACCGGACGACCCAAAGGCGCACAACTCACGCATGGCAACCTGACCGCCAACCTCGATGGCTTACAAACCGCATGGGGATGGCAGCACGATGATATCCTGCTCCATGTGCTGCCTATCTTCCACCTACATGGTCTCCTCGTCGCCCTGCACGGCGCACTCCATGCAGGCGCAACCACGCTAATGATGCCCAAATTTGAGACCCAGCCCGCCCTCGACCTGCTCACCCAACGCCGCTGCACTGTTCTCATGGCCGTCCCCACCATCCACAAACGCCTACTCGACTTCCCTGATGCCACCAGCTATGACCTCAGCCACATGCGTCTGCTTACTTCTGGCTCGGACCGCCTGCCCGAAGACTTCTTTATCAAGTTTCAAGAGACCTTTGGACACACACTGCTCGAACGTTATGGCATGACCGAGACGGGCATGAACATTTCCAATCCACTACATGGTGAGCGGCGTGTCGGTTCGGTAGGCTTGCCCCTGCCCACTGTCGAAGTGCGTATTGTTGATCAAGAAACCGAGAAACCACTGCCCGATAATGAAGTTGGCGAGGTACAGATACGCGGCCCCCACGTGTTCAGCGGCTACTGGCGCGATCCACAAAAAACCAAAGATGCTTTCACCAACGATGGCTGGCTGCGTACAGGCGACTTGGGGTTGCGTGAATCCGATGGCTATTTTACCCTGAAAGGTCGTTCCAAAGATTTGATTATCACAGGTGGACTGAACGTCTATCCACCCGAAGTGGAACTGGTATTGACCGAGCATTCACTTGTGGCTGCCAGCGCGGTCGTCGGCCTGCCCAATGAAGAGTGGGGGGAGCGTGTTGTGGCTGTGATTATTCCAGTAGCAGTGCAGGATGTGGCTGAACTGAACGCAGATGAGGCCGCAAAACAGGCGATTATCGAGCATTGTCGTCAGCATTTGGCGCGCTATAAAGCCCCCAGAGACGTGATTTTCGTGGATGACTTGCCCAGGAATGCGATTGGAAAGGTGCAGAAGGCGGAGTTGCGGAGTCAGTTGGTGATTTGAGGACAAAGGTCAGTATCGCAGGTTGGCTACCTGCGTCACAGATAATCAATCTGTTTTACTGGTTACATCACGCTGCCAATTTTCTAATTACTTGAGTGAGGAGAAGCGTTAAATGCAGCTTTGGTAAGCAACATCGCTTCTTTGATTGCGTCAGCGGTTAAATGAGGGGCATTGTAATCCACAACAAGAAATTGGATTGACTTTCCAAATAATGAGCTATCATGAATGACTCTGCTGAAAAAAGTCCGACTTCTGTAGAATTTGATGATTTCCACCACTGGTGAGAAGTCAGACTTTTGGGTGATTTGAACCTTTTTGCAGCAGAGTCATGAATGAATAAAAGATAAAAAGGGGTGGAGTGTGTCTGTAGTCAAGACCTTCCGGAGGTGTATGTGTCCTACATATACCTCCGGAAGGTCGCCACCTGAAATTGTACAGGAATACGAACGGTAAACGTTGTCTCTTCACCCACAACACCACTGCTGCGAACGTCTACCCGCCCACCATGCGCATGGACAATGGAACGTACGATGGACAGCCCCATGCCATATCCGCTCTGTGTACGGTTACGTGCTTGGTCAGCGCGGTAAAATCGCTCAAAAATAAAAGGCTGATGCTCTGGCGGAACGCCTTCACCATTGTCTTGGACAATAAACACCACCTGTGTTTGTCCGGCATCATCTTTTTCAACATGACTACCAATCTGAACCCATCCGCCTTTGCCCGAATAGGACACCGCGTTGTCCAGCAAGTTATACAACACCTGCCCAATTTTGTCGTAGTCCACCTGAATCTGCTCACCGTTTACGTCTCCCGTATCTGTTAATAAGGGCTTGATAACTACATCATGGGCATCGGCACTGGGCTGGATGCGTTCAATGGCACGATTCACCAGATAGTGTGGGCTAACCCACGTCGGCTTGAGCGGAATTTCACCCGAATCCAAGGCCGCGACGTCGTTGAGCGAATCAATCAGCGCAATCAAGTTTTTGACCTCGCGATACATGACATCAAATGCTTTTTCGGCTGCTCGCCGCTCGATAATCTGCCCCAACTGTAGTCCTTCCAGATAGCCGCGTACAATGGTGAGGGGGGTCCGCAAATCATGCGAGACGTTAAGGACCAGATTTCGTCGCACCTTTTCCAGCTTACCAATCTCCGCCGCCATTTGGTTAAAGGCTTGTGCCAACAACCCGATTTCATCCGACTGTTGGATGTGTACCTCTATATCATAGTCAGCCTGAGCAACCCGCTTTGCAGCTTCCCCCATTTGCACAATCGGTCGGCTAAACGAACGCGCAATCGCATAGCTGACAACCGACGCAATCAGCACGACAAACAGCCCGACACCCAATGTCGTCAGCGACAGCCGTCGCAAAAATTCATTATCGCGTTGACGCAGCAGTGAACTGCTCTTAAAATACACCGTGCCAATCAATTCGGCAGGTGTTCCCTGTTGAAGCGGCATCACAAAATCGGCCATCTGCGGGTCTTGCGCCTGGGCAATCGCTCGAACCTCGGTGGACGTTGCCGTGATGAGACTCTGCTCGGCATCTATGAGGGCAACATCCACATTCATCAGTCGGCTCAGATTATCAATCGTTTCCTCAATCCCAATCCAGGAGTCATGCTGTCGATAGTAGGAGAGCAATTCACGGGGAATATGGTGGAAGTGAGCATCCAGATGGATATTGCGGTAATTGTCAAAGGTGTAGCTGATGACCGTCGTCATCGCCAGAAATGTTGCGAAAACTGCGATGAACACAACGAGCAGAAAACTTAAAAATAAACGGCGCGCCATTACTCCTCCTGATAGGCATAGCCAACCCCGCGTACGGTCTTAATAAATGTCTCGGCCTTGTTGCCCAATTTTTTGCGCAAATTACTGACATGGACGGTCACGGTTTCTTCGCCCGACTCGTCATCATATCCCCACACTTTTTCCAGCAGATGTGTACGGCTAAATGCCCACCCCGGACTTGTCATCATCGTCTCAAGAATTTTAAACTCGATGACGGTTAAAACAAGCGGCTCGTTGTCTAAGGTCACTTGATAGCACTGTGGGTCTAAACGGAGACGTGGCCCACCAAGCAACATCTCCGTCTTGGGTGGCTCTTGATAATCATAGGCGCGTCGTAGTTGCGCCTTGATCCGTGCGATTAATTCCAATGGGCTGTACGGCTTGGTGATATAGTCATCCGCCCCGATACCCAACCCAAGTGCCTTGTGGATATCCTCTGCTCTGGCAGTGAGCATGATGATGGGGATGACGGAGGATGCGCGGATACGACGGCACAGTTCCATGCCATCAAAATTGGGCAGCATGATGTCAAGGATGACCATCGACGGCGACACTTGGTGAAAGAGTGCCTCCCCCGACGGGCCATCCTTGGCAACAGCGACCAAAAACCCTTCGGATTCTAAATAGAGTTGGAGCATCTGTGATGCTTGCGCATCATCTTCGACAACAAGTAGTGTGTGTTTATCCATCAGTAATCTGGCATTAGAATTGTTGCAAAATAACGAACGCCACCGAATACAATTCGGCGTCTATCACAGGAAGTACACTGAAGTATACTATGGAGCATGGAATCCAACCTGTTTCAACAGGTTTCCTGTATTAGTATGGGATTTGCAATCCCATGAGCTTTATTATACAACAACCCTATTGATTTACTCACCTCAGTTTGGATTCAAAACCCACTCTGCCAAACGGGCAATTTCCTCCTCGCTCATTTTCTCGGCAAAGTTCTGAGGCATCACATTGGCAACATAGCCTTCATTGATATACGCATTGGGTTCAACAATGCTGGCGACGATATATTTGATTGCGGACTGCCCCTCGACACGTGACCCAGCCGTTTCAAACAGATTTGCCATGTGTGGCCCCGGTTGCCCAAAATTGTCTGCGGACTGTACCTGATCTAGTTTGTGACAGGCCGAACAGGCCATTGACACCCACAACTCCTCTGGCGCTCTAACCGTCGCCGCGACATCTTCGTTAGAAGTATCTTCATCAGCAGTGTCTTCATCAGCAGTGTTTTCATCAGCAGTATCTTCATCGTAATCATTCTTGACCGCGCTCTCTGTGTTCTCACCTACGCTGATTTGAATTTCCGCACGATATTGTTCGCCATCCAATGCAATATGCGCACCATTTGCCAACTGTAATCGTAATGTGTACTCGCCAGGCTCTAGGGTGAGTGTCGTCATTGTCTGCGCACCACCAAAGTGAAGATGTTGCTCATCATTGGGTATCACCTCGCCAGCAGGAATAAAGTCGGTATTGACAAGGATGTGAAAGTGACCAGAGTTTTCGACGATGTCGCCCGCTGGGTCCACAAATAGCCCCGCCGCCGTCATTTGCACGTCAAAGGTTTCTGGGACCACTGCACCGTCTGCTGGCATCACAAAGCCTACCGATTGGTCTGGTGCATCCTCGGACACCATCACGATGATTTCATCTCGATACTCGTCTCCATTCAATGCAATATGCGCACCATTGGCAAGCTGAAGCCGTAGTGTGTGCGGACCTGGTGTCAGCGTCAGTTCTGTCATAAGTGAACCATCACCATAATGAAGATGCTGTTCATCGTTGGGAATGACCTCGCCCGCTGGTACAAAGTCAGTATCGACCAGGATATGCATATGACCAGAATTCTCGATGATATCTCCTGCTGGGTCAACCGCTACACCCGCTGCATTCATAACAACTTGGAAGGTTGGTGGGACAATCGCTCCATCAAGAGGCATCTTGAAAAAGACATTAGGCTTGACATCCTCATCCATTTCCGCGGCAGGTTTCGCATCAGTTTCTTTGGGGGCAGCCTCTGCCACATCATCAGGTTCTTCTGCTGGCTTCTGTGTAGGGGCTACTGTAGGGGCTACTGTAGGGGCTAATATCGGGGCTGACTCCGGCGTATTGGTTTGCTCTGGTTTTGAATTGCGACCGCCACATCCCAGCAGCACAAGCGAGCCAATCAACAGGCCAACCATCAATCGCAGTGCCAGACGATGTTGACCTTTGGCTATGAAATGCCCTTGGCTATCCATTTCTTTACCTTGCATCCACGTATTTTTTCTAATCATCCCTCTCTCCTTATCAAATTTTATGACGCTATTTGGTCATGTGCAAAACACATTGACCCTATTGAACTGTGAGTGTTTTCATGCATGGAGAAAGGTATCACGCTGGGCTTTTACAACCATAAAGATTATCTAAAGATTTGGTAAAGAAATTTAGAGGATAGTTATCATTTCGTCTATCCGGAAACCGAGTTTTTCTAAGGCATCTTGAGCATGGATGATTTTGAAGCTAAAAACTCGGTTTCCGGGCCATGCCACAACCAATGCCCAAATGTCAGCCGATAAACTTCGATTCTCGCTTCCTCAGCAACGCCTGCATCCCTTCTTGCGCATCCTCCGTTGCCCACAATGCTGTTGCCGAATCAGAATGGCAAGGGCGATGTCGCAATCTGTAATCGTGGTGATTTGATATATCACACCCGTACTAGCTCCGGCTTATTGAGCAGGTACGACCATAAGCAAACCCTGTTTGCCGCGTTGATAACTTGACAAAAATAGGCGATACAGGCACGATCTCTGTTCGTGGATTGTTGTCTAGCAATTGGGGGTGAACACAATGGCATTTACCGATTTTAAATCAGCAGACCAAGTACAAAGAGCGTATCAGATTAAATATGTCGAGTCCAATTTTTTGATGATGAACCCTGTCACCCCCTCTCAAAACTTTATCGAGGAATATGAGTTTAGCAAAGCCAACTTTGATATTTTTTCGTCAGAGGCATCACGCTGTGAGAATGTGATTTACCCCCTCCTGCGGGATGTCTGCAAAAAGTTTGTGCGTGACTATTTGCTTTGGAGCCACAAATCTATCACTGCTGATACGAAATTATCTGGCACACCCGGTTATATCATTGCCAAGCGGTCAGATTTAGGAAAGAATGTGCTTGAATACCCACTTGTGTTGATTGCCGAAGCCAAGCAAAGTAACTTTATCCAAGGGTGGGGGCAGTGCCTGGCGGAATTGGTAGCAGCACAGATACTCAACAACAACACTGAGAATGCGGTCTATGGCTGTGTAACGGACGCCGAACTCTGGCAATTTGGCAAGCTGGAGGGTCGTCTTTTTACAAGAAATCAAGCCAGTGTGACTATTGATGACTTGGAGAAGGTTGTTGGGGCGTTGCATGAGATTGTGGAGTTGTCTATTAGTAGCCAGAAGAGTACTGGTGCTGATGAAAGCGAGAATTGAGTGTGCGTATTAGAGAAGTATATTTGCATAACTTTCGCTGTTTCCGAGGCAGGCATCGGATTTCGTTTGTGAACCCTGTTACGGATACTGTTTATCCTGTAAGTGTCTTGGCAGGGGCGAATGGCACTGGTAAAACAACGATTTTGGAAGTCATTGATATCTCTTTAACAATTTTGATAAGTGGTGTACTGGATTTCCTCTTAGCATTACAAATATCAGACGATGCATATGTACATGTAATTTTAGAGTTATCACCCGACGAGATGTTTATCGAGCATCAAGAGAGCGATTTAAGGGATAAACATCAATTGATTATTGCAATTGGAAATCAAAATTTAGCTCCTGACTCAATACAATTTGACCAATGGCCTCACCGCGCCTTGTTTTTACATAACGATGAGGAGGACGTTCACATAGAAAAGTATTCGCACTCCATAATAAAGTGGCGAGAACAAGTTAAAGAAAAAAATCAAACGAAGCAAATTGAAGGCGGATATGTATATTTCCCACAAGAACGACAATTGAGCAATATCATTTCAGGTGCGATTGAGCCACCTCAGATTCGTACATTTTGGGGGGTAGCTGTACGAATACAACAAGAATGGAAGAACAGCCTTCAACAGTTTTGGGTATGGCAAAATTATCTTGATTTGGAAGCTGGCAATGGGTCTCATTCTCATTTTAAATCATTTGTAGAAACGGTTGAAGATGTGCTAGGCCCTAATAGAAAGATTTCGATCAAACAAGGTCAAGTGACAATCCCCACACCTTGGTATAATACCAATGGTGTTCAAGAGCGTATTGGGCTCAATCAACTTCCTTCTGGAGAAAAACAATGTCTTTTGTTATTTGGGGAGTTAGCTCGTCACCGCCGTAAACACTCTGTTATCATGATTGATGAGGTTGAAAGTAGCCTTCATCCTACGTTGCAGCGACTTGTCATGCATAATCTTCGCAAATTTGCGCGAGAATGGGATGCCCAGATTATTGTTGCTACACACTCACGCGAAGTCATCCAAAGTGTCCGAGGCGGTGCATTTATCTTGTTAGATGATATTAAAGAATTTGACGATACATATCCGGTTGAGTCAATGGAGTCTGATGCATAGCTTATGATTTATCCCACAAAAGAAGAAATTCTCATCCGTTGGCAAAAAGCGGGTAGCCATATATGTGTCATTGTTGAAGGTGAAACAGAATTAGAGGATGCATGGTTTTATGAACAGTGGTTCGGTGGCTATGCGCGAAAAGTCACATTCTTTCCACAGAATGGTTGGCAAAAAGTGGTTGAGGTTGTTGTAGACTTACGCCAGATTTTAGGAAATAAAACAGTTTATGGCATTATCGACCGTGATTTCCAAGACTCCGTGCAATACGATTCTATACCTGTGGATGGAATCGTTCGTACCCCGAAATATACACTTGAAAATTATCTTTTAGATCCTTCCTGTTGGTATGAAGTAATCCGCCCTCTAAATCGAAGGCGACCAAACCCTGACTGGCAGACAGTAGAGCAAGTAAAATCTATCATTGAAAACCTCTATCGAACATGCATCCCAATCTCTGCACATAATTGGATGATTCTACATATATCATCTTTCGTCGCGTCTGATGTCTTGATTCAATATAAATGGACCCAGTTTAAAGAATCACCGGAAGGGCTTCCTTCAGATTTGTCTACACATTGGAAAAATATCCAAACACAACTCAATTTAGACACAGGTTTGGCAGAACTCTATCAAGAGCGCGAGAATACGTTAAACAAGATGTCCTTAGCAGAGTTAGAGAAAGTTGTTTCAGGCAAATACGTGTTGAAACAGCTTCAGCGAAATTTCCCCATCAATTTGTCAGGGCGTGAAGCATGGGACAATGTTGTGGGTGCTTATATCGAATATTGTTCTGAGCCACCGTCCGACCTTGAGGCACTCATTCAAGCCATTATCAGAGATTCACACACATAACTCTCGGTTCGCACATTTTAAAAGTCAAAAACGGAAATATTT
>JBCCFC010000237.1:0-13199 GCA_039029935.1 Chloroflexota bacterium | reverse complement strand
TAGCATGCGCTTATAATTATTTGGATAAAGTCTGCCTTCTTGCATACTTCATTGCCTCGGACAAAAATATTTCTATGATTATCGCCGTTAAAAATTATAAAAAAAGACACAATAAACAGTAAGTATCTAATTGCTTGCTTAAAATTTTTACCAATCATTCCTTACGATGTACAATGGACTGGATGCAGTACGACAAAAGTCTTAATAGATTTAAGCTACGACTTTTGTCTGCATCAAAATATTCTAAAACGGTATGCTTGTTCAGTTCATCTTGATGGAGCCGATAGTCATCGATTGACAGTCATCTATCAATTATAAACAAGTGAATCAAGCACTTGAAGAGTTTTGAATATAGTTTGCAGTTTTGTTAGGGTCCAGAACAAAGTCGTTTCACAAGGAGTACGTGTTTATGCGCTCCATCACCATACCCGATGCGATGCGCTGACACGAAACAATTTCTGGGTCCCTACCTTGTAATACTCTATGGAGTGGTTCAATAATGTTACATATTAGACCTCACCTCTTCCACTGCATGCAAAAGTCAACGCAGATGCAACCATTCGCTGCGTGGCGTCGTGTTGCAGTTTTGAGTATTTGTACTGCTGTTTTTACCATTGCCTTGCTCACCATTACACTACTCACTACAACAAATGGTATACAGGCCCGTGCAAGTGAATCCCAATTATCTGCTGCTGTGTCTATGAGCAATGCACACAGCACACTTCGTGTTCATACAGATGCAACAGATGTTGCGGAGGCGGTGGAAACTGTCTCTGACACTGTCTCAGATGCCGTGTTCTGTAGGAACAACATTTCATGGGTTGCAGCGTGTGATTTAACGCTGTCGTCCTATGAAAGTATTTATCATGCTATGGTTGATCAACATCTCAACCAAGCAGGTCAATCTCGTTGGTATAAGTTCAAAGTTGAGCCGGATAGCAAATTGATTCTACAATTGACCAATTTGCCCGCCAATTACGATTTGAGTTTATACAAAGATATATCGGTGGCAATGCAAGAGTTGCTGGCTGCGGATTCAGCCGAAGACCTTGAATTGCTGGGCGCCGAGTTCGCACCGGATGCATTTAGCCCAGATGCATTCAGTCCAGACGCATTCTCACCGGATGCGTTCAGCCCCGATGCATTTAGCCCAGACGCATTCAGTCCAGACGCATTCAGTCCAGACGCATTCAGCCCAGACGCATTCTCACCAGATGCGTTCTCACCAGATGCGTTTAGCCCAGACGCGTTCTCACCGGATGCATTTAGTCCAGATGCATTCAGTCCGGATGCGTTCTCACCAGATGCATTCTCGCCAGACGCGTTCTCGCCAGACGCGTTCTCGCCAGATGCGTTCTCACCAGATGCGTTCTCACCAGATGCATTCTCGCCAGACGCGTTCTCACCAGACGCGTTCTCACCGGATGCATTTAGTCCAGATGCATTTAGTCCAGATGCATTTAGTCCAGATGCATTTAGTCCAGATGCGTTCAGTCCAGACGCGTTCAGTCCAGACGCATTCTCACCAGATGCATTTAGTCCAGACGCATTTAGTCCAGACGCATTTAGTCCAGACGCATTCTCTGAGGATGAGGCTGCACCAGATGCATTTAGCCCAGATGCGTTCTCACCAGATGCATTCAGTCCAGACGCATTCTCACCGGATGCGTTCTCTGAGGATGAAGCGGCGCCGGACGCATTCAGCCCAGATGCATTCAGCCCAGATGCGTTCTCACCGGATGCATTTTCGCCAGACGCGTTCTCTGAGGATGAAGCGGCACCAGATGCGTTTAGTCCAGATGCATTCAGTCCAGATGCGTTCTCTGAGGATGAAGCGGCACCAGATGCGTTTAGTCCGGATGCGTTTAGTCCAGATGCATTCTCTGAGGATGAAGCAGCACCAGATGCGTTTAGTCCAGATGCATTCTCTGAGGATGAAGCGGCACCAGATGCATTTAGTCCAGACGCATTCTCTGAGGATGAGTCTGCACCAGATGCATTCTCACCAGATGCATTCTCACCAGATGCTTTTAGCCCAGATGCGTTCTCTAGTGCATTCTCTAGCGCACAGATGATGAGTGTGCTCTCGGTTTCTGCATTCCGTGGGACTATCAGCGAAGGTATATTTAACAACACGTGGGACCAAGATGGCTACTTCTATATACGCGTTCGTGGTCGCAACGGCGTCCATGTCCCTGATGCTCATTACCACCTAGATGTGGCGATGGTACCAGGCGTATGTAGCAATATCTCATCTGACTTCCCAGCATCATCGCTGGTCGCAGAGGCAGGCAATTTCAATACGCTGATTTTGGCTGACTGGGGACAACTGCAAAACCAATATAGCGATGATGAAATTGCACCGTTGTTGGCAAGTCTGGATGCGTTTGCGGCACGTCCTGAAATTGCAGGCACAATCATTGATGTCTCGCAGGATGCGCGCGTGGCGGCTGCACGTCAGCAGGCCAACGCAAACCCGATTTGTCCCTATGCACAAAATTTGCTTGCCTATGCAATCAAGGATGTGGTTGCGGCCTATCGTGCCGTCAACCCTGTCCAATATGTTGTACTGGTGGGCAATGATGATAATATTCCATTTTTCCGTCATCCAGACCAAGCGAATCTTGCCAATGAGCGCAACTATGTCGTGCCAGTTCTCAACAACACGCCGTCACAGGCCAGCTTGAAGAATGGGTACTTCTTGAGCCAAGATCGCTATGGTACGCTGGAAGAAGTGTCGGTCAACGACGATACCTTGCCCGTCTTTGACCTTGCGGTTGGCCGTCTTGTCGAAACACCAGCCGAAATGGCGGGTGTGGTCGATGCCTATCTGTCTACTGACGCGGGTGTGGTGGATACGCCACAATCTGCATTGGTATCAGGCTACGACTTCCTCGAAGATTCGGCTAATGCGGTGCTTGCCGAGCTTGAAGCCGGAATTGGCTCGGGGTCTGATACCAATGTCCAGTCGTTGATCATGGATGGTGACTTGTCACCACAACATCCATCGGCATGGACAGGCAGTCAGCTCAAGTCGTTGATTCTGGACACAAATCCCGATATCATGTTCTTGGCTGGTCACTTTAGCGCGGGTTCACTGTTGGCGGCTGACTACAGCACACGCATGATTGCGGCGGATTTTGCTCTGACCAATGCGGATCTGTTCAATGCACTTGTCTACAGTGGTGGGTGTCATTCGGGCTACAACGTTGTCAACCATCACGGTATCTCTAACCTGACACCGGAGCCAGATTGGGCACAGACGTTTGCCCGTAAACAGGCAACGTTTATTGGTGGTACAGGCTATCAGTATGGTGACACCGACTTCATTGAATACTCGGAGCGGCTCTACCTGCTCTTTACCAAGGAATTGCGTGTGGGTAGCGGTCCTATAGCCGTTGGTGATGCAATGGTGGCTGCCAAGCAACGCTATCTTTCTGAACTGGGTACAATGCGCCCCATTCACGAGAAGTCGCTGCTGCAAGCGACCATCTTTGGTCTGCCGATGATCCAGTTTGATCTGCCAAATCGTTCCAATGGTGATAGTGACGCAGACAACGTTATTATCAGCAACCAAGCGGTTGAGGCAGGGCCAGGTGCGGTGCTTGGTATGCAGGTGGTTGACATGACCATCACGCCAAGTCATATACCAGATACTGTGCAACTTTCCGATACCGAGTCGGAAACAACCATTGAGGCAACCTATCTGACAGGTAATGATGGTTTGGTGGTAAACCCTGCCGAGCCAGCCTTGCCGTTGGAACAGGTGGATGTGGTTGCACCAGAAGGGGACTCTGCCATCTTACGTGGTGTTGGCTTCCGTAGTGCAAGCTATGATGATCACGACGGCATCATCCCATTGACGGGTGCAGCGACCACAGAAATTCGCGGGGTGCATGTGCCATTCCACAGTTCTGTGTTCTATCCGGTTCAACCTTGGGGCATCAACTACTTTGACGCTATCTTTGACGAGGGCGAAGGTGGTGAGGCGCGTCTCAATGTGACAACGGCGCAGTTCCGTTCTAATGACAATGGTGATGTTGCGGGCGTACTGCGTGAGTATGACGACATGGGACTACGCCTTTTCTTCAGCGAGTATATTGAGGGGGCAGCACTGGTGGCTCCACCTGCCATCTCGAATATTCTGGCTGAATCGGGCGACGGTTCCATTGCATTCTCTGCCAGCGTTCAAGGAAACCCCAACGCGGGTATCCAAGAAGTTTGGGTCACGTTTACATCGGAAGGCAACGATGCCCTTTCTGGTCAATGGCAGTCTATTAATCTTATCCAAGATGAGACGGAGACTGTCAACTGGTCTGGCGAGTTGGCATTGGATGCCTCAGTGGTTCCAAACAATGTGCGTTACATTGTCCAAGCTGTGAATGGCTTAGGTCTGGTGACGGTTGATACAAACTTGGGTGCGTATCACCAACCCGACCTTGATGCCAGCGAGCAGATGGACGCTGCTAGCGAAGTTGTTCAGGCGGCAGGACATCGTGGTGCCAGCGGAACCAGTGGCACAAACTGGGCCTTCACAATCGCGGCATTGGCCCGTACCCATGCAACTGAGCAAACCGCATTGGTCATGGCCCCGGGGTCAGCTACTGGTGACGGTAGCTCCGTTGAGGTCAACACAAAGGCTGAAACGCAATCCATCATCGCCAGCCTACTGGGTGACAATGGCCGTGCCTTGACCAATCACACAGTCATCGCCAAGTTGACCAAACAGGGTGTTGATCGCTCTGGTGGACCTGGCGCAGCGTCCATCTTCATGCCACTGATCACAGATTATAGTGGTAATGTCCTCTTGTCGGCTGCTGAGTTGTCCATCTTTGGCGTTGATGCAGGTGACTATGACGTGGACCTCTTCTTTAGCAGTGCTGTACCTATGGGTGACGGTACAATGCTAGATTTGCGTCACGACCTTTATGCCCCCGCGTTCACACAGGGTACGTTGCAGGTGGTTGATACACACACCTACTTCATACCGTTTGTGAGCCGATAACATACGCTCTGTGCAAACTATATTCGTCGTAAGGCTTATAGTATCTGAGCCGTTTTAGACTATAAAATACACTCTTCAACCATGAGTCATCCTAGACATTAGAAAGGATGACTCAAAAAAATAAACCTTATGTCGGATACTCAGAACAGATTTATATGTTCGTAGCGTATCCGGCATAAGGTTTATTTTGTACTCATAAAATTATTTACATACCCCAAACGGTGATGGGTTGTCCATTATGCGACTCATTATTGTAAGGGGCCTTATTAATTTATGCAAACAGATGAACTATTCGTCTTGCCCCACCAACAAAGCCACCATCTGTGCAGGATCGTTGGTAGGGAATTCGCAGATATAATCCTGACAGACATAGGCCGTTGCCTTGTCGTCAATGGCATAGTAGAACTCGGTATACTCGGCCAAGCTCAGGATGGGGGCATCGTCACTCGGTTCACGTAGCAGAACGACCTTGTTGGGGACATACTCATCACGCAACGCGGTCAGCATGGCATCGGTGTCACTGCCCTCCGCTTCACCCACAATGATGACCTCATACGATGGTCCCACACCAAATTCAATGGCACTCATCAACTGCGTATACGCTGTGGGATTTGCGCTGATTTGCGACCCAAAGGAGTAGGCCAACTCAGCAGCCTTGGCTTCGTAGTCGGCGTTGGCCGTGATGCGCCCTAGTCGCATCAGATTGAGCATGGCAATCGAGTTGCCCGATGGAATCGCACCGTCGTAGAGCTCCTTCTGGCGTGTAATCAACTTTTCGCCATCATCCGGTGTAAAATAGAACCCACCAACAAACTCGTCCCAGAAATGTGCTTCCAGTTCACTGTTGAGCGCAATGGCCTCTTCTAAGTAGGTCAGGTCGAAGGTGGCTTCATAGAGTTCGAGCAGCCCCCAGGTGAGGAAGGCATAGTCGTCGATATTGGCAAGGATGGCCGCTTCGCCTTGGCGGTAGCGGTGCAACAGCCGCCCCTCTTCGTTGCGCATGGTTGTGAGTAGGAATTGTGCGGCGTTGTTAGCGGCGTCGGTGTAGGCTGGTTCGTGGAAGGCGCGCCCCGCTTTGGCAAAGGCGGCAATCATAAGGCCGTTCCAATCGGTTAGTACCTTGTCGTCCTTATAGGGGTGAATGCGTGTTTTGCGTGCTTCAAAGAGCTTTGGGCGGATGGTGTCTATACGGCTCTCCAGTTCATCCAACGTGATGCCCAGCGCATCGGCAGTTGTCTGTTGGGGTTGATGCCAATAGATGATGTTCTTGCCTGTCGGTTCACGTGTGGCCTCCTCCAGGAAGTTGCCTTCTTGAGTCATAGCAGACTGTACAATCAGGATATTGGCGTCTTCCTCACCCAGAATTTCGATCAACTCAGCAATGCTCCAGTGGTAGAAAATGCCCTCTTCACCTTCGCTATCCGCATCCTCAGCCGAGTAGAATGGGCCTTCCGGATCGGTCATGTCACGTAACACATAGGTAAAAATTTCACGTGCCACATCCTGATAAAATTCGTTTTCTGTGGCCTGATAGGTCTCGGTGTAGGCCAATGCCAGCATCGCCTGGTCATAGAGCATCTTCTCAAAATGGGGTAACTTCCAACCAGCATCGGTTGAATAGCGATGGTAGCCATAGCCGATTTGGTCATAGACACCGCCCCGCCGCATAGATTGTAGTGTGGTTTCGACCATGTTTAGTGCCTGTGCATCGCCTGTACGTTGCCAATACCGCAGCAAGAAAAGCAGATTATGCGGTGAGGGGAACTTGGGTGCTGTACCAAACCCACCATGCACAGGGTCAAAGCGTTGGCTCAGTTGCTGATAGGCCGTATTGGGTGAATTTGTCCCCAGCAAATCTTCGCTCCCCAAATCGGTCAACTGGCTCATCTGTGGCGGCTGGAGGGCGGTGACAATCTCATCGGCATAGGCCAAAATCTCACCGTGTTGTGATATCCACGCCTGTTGCACTTGTGGAATCAAGTCCATCATGCCCGTGCGTTGAAAACGGCTCTCTTTCGGAATATAGGTCGCTGCAAAGAAAGGCTTTTGGTCGGGTGTCAGCAACACATTGAGCGGCCATCCACCACGCTGATTCAAAAGCTGGGCCACATTCATGTAAATGCCATCAATGTCCGGTCGCTCTTCACGATCCACCTTGATAGAGATAAACGCCTCGTTCATCAACGCGGCCACCTCTTCATCCTCAAAGGATTCATCCTCCATCACATGACACCAGTGACAGGTGGAATAGCCGACGGAGAGAAAGATAGGCTTGCCTTCTGCTGCCGCTTTTGCAAACGCCTCCTCACCCCAAGGATACCAATCGACTGGGTTATAGGCATGTTGCAGCAGGTAAGGGCTTTTCTCGTCGATGAGGCGGTTCGGTTCGCCTGTGTGATGTGCTTCGGCTTCTTCCGATTCCGGTGATTCTGGTGATACCTCTGCAACCACAACTTCTTCTGCTGGTTCACTGGCATCATCAGTACTTTCTGACTCAGCAACTTCGCTCGATTCTGTTGATTCACCCGCCTCATCCGCACTCTCAGCCTCGGTGACTGCAAATTCTTCTGTTGGTTCACTTGCATCATCAAAATTTTCTGTCTCAGCAACGTCACTTGTCTCTGTCAGTTCTGCTGATGGAGATTCCTGCGATACTTCCTGTGGAACCGGAGCAATAGCTGTGCAGCCGGATATAATGATCAGTAGGATAAGCGATATATAGATTGTCGTGTTTTGTTTAAGATTCATGAATCCTCACATTGATGGTATAGTCAACACACATGCAGTAAGACCTTCAGGAGGTGACGACAATGTAATCGAGACGAACTAAGAATCTCTCGTCACCTCCCGAAGGTCTGCCTACTCATATTGGCGTTTGACCATAGTTGATAAAAGTAAAAAAGCTAGTCAGCTACTCAGCCGTCAGCACTTCAGCACACGGCCTGACAAGCTGACAAGTTGACTAGCTGATTTTATACTTGCCTATGCAATAAAAAACAACATCCACATTCTTCCGTATTAGTGCTAAAAAACGCTAATACGGAAGAATGTGGATAAACTATAAATTATTAATATTGGATGTCAATGTATACAAATAAATACATAATCCCCCTGCTCAATCTCCTCCTCCCCATTTCTCCCCTTCTGCGGCTAATCCTCATCCGGCAACCGCTGTGCCAACCCCATTGTAACATCCCCCTCACGCCAGAGTGTAACCTGAATAACATCAACATTGATCACCATTTCTTTTTGTTCCGCAATCGGTAGTGAGTCGGGGGCGCGGAACTCATAGAGCGTATATGCCTGCTGCGCCTCGTCCTCCATGTGAACTTGCACAGCGATTGAGCTATCAATGGTGCAATAGCGTGCGCCGATGATGTCGTAGTGGCTAAACTGCATTTTGCGTGGATGAACGGGGGCAAAGTCAAGTAAGGGCATAGTAGAGGCGAGACTGGCAATACTTTCGGTCGTGAACTCGGCCTCAAACTGTTTGGCATGGTTGAGTGCAATCTCTGCGGCAACAGTCTCTAACTGTTGTTGACTACTCTGCATATTCAGAATAAATATCGTTGCACCGATGCAAAACAACAGCGCAGCAAAGACAACTGCAATACCCATCGCAGGACGCGTGGATGGCTGTATAGGGGGTGCGGTCAACCATTGCGGTATCCACTCATGCCACCACGGTCTTGGATAGCTATTTACAGGTAGTTCGGGTGCTGAAGTGTTAATCATTTGCTTGAGATCGACCAGATTATCCAATGGCAGTTCTTGCTGTTGATAATACTGCTCGATTCGTTTCTCCAACGGATCAGATGTGTCATTCATCATCCACCTCGATTTCTATAAGAATCGGTAAGTCGGTATTCAGTAGGTCAGTAGGTCGGTAGGTCGGTAGGTCGGTATTCAGTATATCAATACCGATTTACCGATTACTGACCCACCGATTACTGACCCACCGATTACTGACCCACCGATTACTGACCCACCGCCTCAACTTCACTCAACAGCTCTCGTAACTTCCGCTTGGCGCGGTGCAATGTACTCAGAATTGTCCCGCGCGGCTTATCCATCAGCGCAGCAAGGTCACTGGCCGTGTAGCCCTCCATAATCGACAGATAGAGCAGTTCGCGTTCCTCAAACCGCAGTTGCGCCAGCGCAGCCTCCAACGTTGGATCAAGCGAGGTTAGTTGCACATCAATATCACCCATGATGTCGAGATGATCCAGCGATGAAAACTCAATCTTCTGCGCCCGTCGGTAGCCATCAATATAACCGTTACGAATCGTCGTGATCAGATAGTGAATCTGCCAAGGTCCCCCCCGGCGGGTGATGCGCAGGCATGACTCTTGCAATAAGTCCTGTGCCGAATCCGCATCATGTGTCAACGACAATGCGTAGCGATAGCCTCTGTGTAAGAGGTCGTCTAGTTGATTATCAGCCATTTCCGATACCTTTGGCATTGTTCCCCCCGTGTTCGGTCGGTCAGTGGGTCGGTAGGTCGGTATTCAGTCACCGATTACTGACTTACTGATTACTGACTTGCTGATTACTGGCTTACTTCTTCAAACTATCCAATGCCAACTTACCTGGTCCATAGGCCAACATCATCAGCGTTGCGACCAAAATCAACAGGTCACGCTCCAAGCCTGGGGTCATGCCGTTGGGGAGTTGTACAGTGAAGATCGCACCAACAATGATGATCGACAACATTGCCGTCGCCCAGCGGTATCTATAGCCAACAAGCACCATCAACCCCGCGATCACCTCGATCCAACCTGTGATGGGTCCCAGAATGCCGGGCAGACCAAACCGTTCAAACATTGCCATTGTCATACCCATCTCAAAGACTTTGGGCGCACCATGCCAGAGAAAGATAAAGACAATCAGCAGGCGTGTTGCGAGTAGTGACCAGTCGAGATAGGTTGCATAGGGTGTCACTTCGTGATTAGCCTCGAAGATGGCTGTGATTGTGTTGGCAGTGTTGGTCGTTGTGGCTTGCTTTGCCATGAGATACGTATCTCCTCTACTTGCTTGACTGATAATTTCTGTGGTAAACAGACATGTGATTAACGTACTGTCTGCCCCTTCATTAGGGTAGACGAATAAGCCGCTGATTTGATTGCATTTAGGAAAAATTTGGCAGAGTCTGGCATAGGTTTGTGGTATAATACCGAAAACTAATTCATAAATCACAAATAGCGAGAAAATACATCAATGAAAACCAAGACACAAATACCAACAACTATATTACCAACAACTATGACAGCGGCTGTGTTGACTGGACATGGTGGCTTTGACAAACTAGAGATTCACCATGACTGGCCTGTGCCGACGCCCCAAGTGGGTGAGGTGCTGATCAAGGTCGCGGCCTGTGGCATGAACAACACGGACATCAACACACGCACGGGCTGGTATGATGACAGCGTTGACAGCAGTACAACCGAAGGAGGGGCCAGCGGCTTTGACACAGTGGAAGATAGCTCTATTGGTGGCTGGGGCAGCACAGGCATCCAGTTTCCCCGCATTCAGGGGGCGGATACAGTCGGTACGGTCGTTGCGCTGGGTGACGGTGTGGCTGATGAGTGGCTAGGTGCGCGTGTAATGAGTGATAACTGGCTGCGTGACTGGTCCCAGCCGATGAATCAAAGCAAGGCGGGCTATATTGGCAGCGAATGTGATGGTGGCTATGCACAGTATGTTGCCCTCCCTATCACCAACGTAGGACGCATTAACTCGGATTGGCGTGATGTGGAACTGGCGACACTCTCCTGCTCATATACCACGGCGGAAAATATGCTCGTTCGCGCCCAAGTTACGGCGGATGACACAGTGCTGGTGACAGGTGCATCGGGTGGTGTCGGCTCGGCCTTGATTCAGTTGGTCAAACGACGTGGGGCCAAGGTGATTGCTCTGACCAACGAGACCAAGGCGGAAGAGGTGCGGGCCGTCGGTGCCGATGCGGTGATTCGTCGCAAGCTCGACAATTGGGTCGATGTTATCCGCTCCGCGACAGGTGGTGACAAGGTGACAGTCGCAGCCGATGTGGTTGGTGGCCCGGTCTTTGACCAGTTAATGGCCGTCCTAGCCAGAGGCGGTCGCTATGTTATCTCAGGGGCGATTGGTGGCAAGCAAGTGACAACGGACATCAGCCATCTCTATCTCAACGACTGGATGTGGATTGGCTCGACCGTGACCGAACTCAATGTTTTTCCAGATTTGTTGCGATATGTGGAAAACAATGAGATTCGCCCATTGCTGACGGCGACGTATCCACTGGAGGAAATTCATCAGGCGCAGGAAGCATTTTTGGCGAAAAAGTATGTCGGCAACATGGTGTTGGTACCACCTCATTGAGTTGGTATTAAATTGAGAAAATATATGGCAAAAGACAAATTTCATGATAACGCCTGCAATGCACTGGTCAACGATGGCTGGACTATTACCAATGAGGAATGGAATCTTGAGGTACTTGGCTTTAACGTTAAAATTGATATTGCGGCAGAAAGGCTCATTGCAGCGACCAAGAACAATCAGAAAATAGCGGTAGAAGTTAAGAGTTTCTTGAGCCAATCACCAGTGTCTCAGTTTCACATGGCGTTAGGGCAGTTTCTAAATTATAGAGATGTCCTTGAAAATGTAGATCGGGAACGAAAATTATATTTGGCAATTCCAAAAGATGCGTACTTAACAACATTCCAGATTCCATTTATTCTGCAAGCAACAGAACGTTATGGATTGACGCTACTCGTTTATGAGCCAGCACGAGAGGTAATCGTAGAATGGAAAAACTAGAAAGCTATCGTCAGATAGTCAAAGACTATCTATCTGCACGTGTTAGACCTCCGAAAAGAGAACCAGTCGAAACCTATACAGTCTTTGACAAAGAGCAGGATCGCTATTTACTGATGAATGTGGGGTGGTTCCAAGAATTTAATCGGTCCTATGGTGTTATCATTCATATTGATATCAAAAATGAGAAGCTTTGGATTGAGTGGAATGGGACAGAGGATGAGATTGGTGATGAATTAGTCGAGCTTGGGGTTGAAAAATCTGACATCGTGCTTGCCTTCCATGCGCCTTACAAACGACAATACACGGGTTTTGCCGTTGAGTAACAAGCTATCATGAAAATCACAAAAATTGACGTGTTCCAAGTAGATTTGCCCTATATCGACGGTGTTTATACGCTATCGGGTGGGCGAGAGTACCATAGTTTTGACGCCACAATGGTGCGGGTGACAGCCGATAATGGGCTGGAAGGCTGGGGCGAAAGCACACCCTTTGGCGCGACCTATATTGCGGCTCATGCACGCGGTGTACGCGCGGGGATTGACGAGATTGCACCACATCTGCTGGGGCTGGACCCGCGCCATGTGGATCGCATCAACGACGCAATGGATGAGGCACTGGTCGGTCACACCCATGCCAAAACACCGATTGATGTGGCCTGTTGGGATATCTTTGGCAAGGCTGTGGAAATGCCTGTCTGTGATCTGCTCGGTGGTCGTACCCAAGTCAAGATGCCCCTCATCTCGTCGGTATACACAGGTGAGCCAGAGGAGATGCGTCGCCGCGTCAACGAGTATCGTAAGATGGGCTATCGTGGGCATTCCGTTAAAGTGGGCGATGAACCAGCGTTGGATGCGGCACGGCTGGAAGCGGCGTTGGCGGATCGACAGCCCGGTGAGTTCTTCCTCGTGGACGCCAATGGCGGCATGACAGTGGAGAGTGCGCTGCGTATGTTGCGTCTATTGCCACGCGGTCTCGACTTTGTGCTGGAGGCTCCCTGTGCCACATGGCGTGAATGCGCATCACTCCGTCGCCGCACCGATGTGCCGATTATTATGGACGAGTTGGCAATCAATGATGCGTCGATTGTGCAGTTGATTGCCGAGGATGTGGCTGATGGCATCGGACTCAAAATATCCAAAAATGGTGGGCTGACCAGAGGACGCCGCCAGCGCGACATCTGCATCGCTGCCGGATACACGATGAGTGTGCAGGAGACAACTGGCTCGGACATTGCTTTTGCGGCCATTGTGCATTTGGGGCAGACTGTCCCACAGAAGTTGCTACGCTGTATTCTGGAGTGTCGTGGTATGGTATCCTTACAAACAGCGGATGGCGACTTTCCACTGGTGGATGGCTGTGTCACGGCTCCAACTACGCCTGGATTGGGCATTACGCCACG
>JBCCFC010000236.1:0-13206 GCA_039029935.1 Chloroflexota bacterium | reverse complement strand
CAAGGCATCGCCCCTACGAAATGTGTTCAAGGTGTTGTTGACCATTACAGAAAGAGAGAAAGAGAAGACATGGAACCTGTGGGAAGTTGCGCCAGAACCTGTTCAGGAATTTTTAGCAAGTCTCACCATGTCTGCCCAAAAGCTAGATGCACAAAGACTGTCGAAAAGCCCCACGTAGTTACGATTAGTTAACTTTTCGCATGAACCAATCGTAACTACGTGGCATAATGCGTTTAGGATAAGAGAGCCATGATTATGAAAATGGTGATGCGCCGAGGTCTGCACAATCTCAGCCGCTATATCCAGCGGCGAACACGGCGACAGTACGCAACATAGTCATCGCCAAACAGATCGCGCATGGCCGCTTCTTCTCGATGGATTTGAAACAGTTGGATGTAGACGATAAAGGCCACGAACCATATGACGCCTAGCCAAGAGCCAAAGAGGAGAACAAACGCCAGTAAAAAGAGTGCCAGTCCAAGGTACATTGGGTTGCGTGTATACCCATAGATGCCCGTGGTGACAAGCGTTGATGCTGATTCAGGATGAATTGGATCCGTGGTGGTTTGTGACCGACCAAACTGACCCATCGCCAGAAAGGCAATGACGACGCCCAGCACAAATAACAGTAGGGATATCCACCACGGCAACGTGAATGTGAACGCATTGAATAAACTTGTGATATACACACCGATCACGGCAATGACCGCAACGATGGGTGGTGGAATGCGAATGTTTTGCATAGATGCTCCTTCTTTCTTCATGATAGTAGAGTAGCTAGTATACCATTACCCACATAGGTGTCAAACAGTCGAAAAACGAGGCAAATGTGTTCAGGAGGGGTCAAAATAGGGTCAAAATAGGGTTCAAAGTTGTTGTTTGACAAGCTCATTTTCGCCTGTTATAATCCGATCCACTTCATCAAATCTCATATAGTTACAAAAATCTCATTGTATATTGTAGACAAATACTTCGTACAGCAACACAGGCGAATTCCATAACAAATCGGTCGAGAAAAAGGACTAATTTATGAAGCTTACAGATCGTCAACAACAACTCCTCAAACGCACCTTTCTGGATTACATGCCGACCAGCGCGTTCCTAGAAAATCCGCTCATCGTCGAGCGCGCTGACCGTCTCTATTACTGGGATACCGCAGGCAAGCGTTACTTTGACGCGATTGGCGGCATCTTTGTGGCTGTTCTGGGACACGGCCACCCACGCATCATGGAGGCCATGCGTAGGCAGTTGGAGACGATGAGCTTTGCTCCTCCCCTCCACAGCATCTCGGATGTCGCGTTGGCATTCAACGAGAAGTTGAGCAGCATTACGCCCGGTGATCTGAACTTCATCAAGGCATTTAGCGGCGGCTCGGAGTCGGTGGAGTCGGCCCTCAAGTTTGCCCGTCAGTACTTCAAACAGAGCGGCCATCCAAGCAAATTCAAGTTTGTCAGCCGCTATGAGGGCTATCATGGTGGTACCTTTGGCGCAATGGCTGCCAGCGGCACAGGCAAGCGCAAGACGCCTTTTGAGCCGCAGATGAGTGGATTTGTCAAGGTCTTTCCACCTTCTGTCTATCGGGATCGCTTTGACACTTGGGCGGAATGTAACCGATTCTGTGCGCAGATGTTTGAAGATGTCATCGTCAATGAAGACCCAGAGACGGTGGCGGGTGTGATTCTCGAACCCATCGGCAACACGGGTGGAACCATCACGCCCACCGATGAGTACTTTCACATCTTGCGCGATATCTGTGACCGCCACAATGTACTCTTAATCTTCGACGAGATCATCACAGGCTTTGGGCGGACGGGCAACATGTTCGCGGCCCAAACTTTTGGTGTCACGCCCGACATCATCTGTGGTGGCAAGGGACTCTCCAGCGGGGCCATCCCGTTAGGCGCGATGATGGCGCGGGAAGATATGGGTGATGTCTTCTTGGGCCCTGCGGAGGCCGATGTCCATTTTGCGCATGGTCACACCTTTGCCGCCAACCCACTGGCCGCGGCCGTCGGCATCGCGGTGATTGATGAACTCGTTGAGCAGAATTTGCCCCAGAAAGCCTTTGAAACGGGCAACTATCTGGCCGAACAGCTAGAAGGGCTGGCACGGCACGGTGTTGTGCGTGAAGTGCGCGGTAAAGGCATGTTTCGCGGTGTTGAATTGATGCATCCTACCACGGGCAAGCCATTCCCAGCACTGGGCAAAGCACTGAAAAAGACCGCGCTCAACAATGGTCTGATCATGCGCATCGACCCCAACTGGTTCTCGCTCGCACCTGCACTGATTGCGGAAAAGGCCGATATCGATGAATTGATGGACCTGATCGAACGGAGTTTGTTGGAGGCGTTGGAACATGTGAATGAGTGATGTCCTATTACAGCAGTGGAAGAACCGTATCCCATACCGCATCCAGAATAGCCTGCGTTTTTCTTTCCTGAGCCGTGATTGCAATAACAGTAGACATGCGTGGGATTACAATGCAGAACTGCCCATCGGCGCCATAACCTCGATAGGATCCATGCCGACACATCCAGAACTGAAACCCATATCCCAATATCGAATCGATGCCGCCGCCATGATCGCCCGTTTCGATCTGCGTTGTTGTGGCTTGCTGCACATAGGCTTGTGGAACAAGCTGCTGATCCGCCCATTGCCCTTCATGCAACAGCATTGTGCCAAAATGACCAATCTGCGCAACCGTCAGGTGTAGACCCGCCCCGCCCAACGTTCTCCCCAAAGGGCAAATATCCCAACGGGGATTATCAATGCCAAGCGGTTCAAACAGCCTGGGCATCAAATATGCGCGTAGTGTTTGACCTGTGATTGCTTGCATGACGGCGGACAGCATATAGGTCGCACCCGTATCATAGACAAACTGCTCACCGGGGGCGTAATCCAAGGGATAGGCAAGGAAATGGCGTACCCAATCGGGGTCGGTGATCAATGCCCTTTGGTGAGACAACATTATGGATTTATTGCGCCCATGCGCCATTGTCAACAGATGCCGGATGGTCAGCTCACGAATGCGCGGGTCACTATCCACAATCAGCTCGTGATCGAAAAAATCAACAACCGTATCGTCAAGCGTAAGCCGCCCTTCCTCAGCCGCGAGGCCTATCGCGCAAGCGGCAAAACTTTTGCTCAATGATCTGAGTTCGTGCGGGGTATCTTTGAGCCAGTAATGTTCGCCCAAGATTATTCCTGCTTGCGTCACCTGAATGCCATGAAGATTTAGCCTTGCCTGTTCAATGTGCCTGATAAAATTACTGAGAAACATATTCACGCCATTGTCGTCTGTTTTGTCTGCAATCTTCATTAGATACCTCCTCCTATAAGACGGTATGTGTGCCTTGACAGAGCGACCGTGAGCGTGTCAGGCTGTTCTATAAGTATAACCATGCCGCCATGAAGTGGCGCAACTTCTGGCCGTCACAGGAATCACTGACCGCGATAACACCCAACCGGGGCATGTTTGATGCGAAGGTCGGGTGGGGTTCGCATCAAGAACGGATTCCTTATTGTGGTCGAGGGTCATGGGTTTGCTAATCAAATTGCTGTTTGTATGACGTAATCGGCTTCCCCTTGCCTCGAATTACGTCCGTGCGTTGCCATGCGTTAATGGCATGACAGATGGCATGATCCTCACTAAGTAGATTCGCAATCTGCGCTTTGGTATGCCACCGATGATGCCCATTGAGCTGCTCGCTTTGGGCCAGTGCCGTATCCGTGAAGCCATAGAGACGAGAAACCCCATCAGCAGTATCAACGTCGTCAATATATGACATCCAAGAAATATCAACGCCAGTTTGTGTTTTGGTCAGTGTCTGTAGCGAACTCATGCGCGCACCGACATCCCAGCCAACACCCTCTTCCTCCCATCCTTCGCCACCGGGCAGGGTCCAAGTGTCATGCGCCTCGTCGTGGCGCAGAAGGAAGGTTGACTCATCACCGGATGTAGACTCAATCAGCAAGCGCGTATCGGTAATGGGCGTATCCAGGCTGGTGGGGATGAGGCGTTTACCCACATCACTCATGGCATTGACAGCGGCACTGCTATATGGATAGTAGCCTGCTGCGGGTGGGGCATCGACGGCGCAGTATTTGTTAAAGAAGCCACATCGGTCCTCGGACGTGGTCCCTGCGGGGGCTTTGTGCCAAACGTGTTGGTTGACCAGCAGCAAGTCACCTGCCTTGAGTTCGGGGTCGATAAATGGAGCAAGTTGTCTCGCATCAGGAAAGGTGAGGTCACGGACGTGCGCATCCTCATCAACCACCTGTGTGAGTTTGTGTGAACCCGGCGAGACCAAAAACTGCCCATAAGCCTCATCAAAATCGGTCAGCGGAATAATCGCAAAGACCCAGTTCATGGATGAGCCAACGGGACGCCAGCGTTTGTAGTCACAGTGTGCGCCAGCCCCTTTGTCACCGGGCGTCCGTAGATAGGCCACAAACGCGGTCAGGTGCGCTGGTCCACCCAGCAGACATTCGACAGCATCAACAACGGTGGGATGCTCGGCAATGGCGGCCAGTCCAGAATCGGCAATGCGGTTGCCACTGACCGTGTACTTGGCTGGTGCTGGATAGGTCAACGTGGGTGGGTAGGCATCGCGCTGCACTTCGGCTTTGACGCGGGTTCGCATATTATTGGCTTCGTCGTCGGAGAGAAGATTGCGCACAATCAGATAGCCATTTTCGTGATACTCGGCCATCTGTTGGTCTGTAAAAAATGGTGTTGTCATGGTTGGTTCCCTTCTAAAAAAGCTTTCAGCACTTCAGCACTTCAGCATTTCAGCACACTAAGGAATGGCAATTAAATAACGTACCCATTTGGATTAGAGCCGCACGGGGCGTGCTCACTGAACGTGTGTAAGTTAAATAATCGCTATTCCTAACTGACAAGCTGACTGACTGATTTTATATACCAAATATTATTGCTTTAAACAGGCAAAATATTCGGTCCATCAACGTTTGCAGCCTCTTTCAACGCACCCGATGCGGCCAACGCACCCATCGTGGCAAAGCCATCCCCTTCATACTGGCTCACATGCTCAATCACAGCATCAATAAAACGGAATGTATGCTCATAATCGCTGGCAATCCCATGTGTATGCATGAGGATCACGACCACAGGGCTTTCTTGGCGTGCCCGGTCCAAATCCTGTTTTGCCAACGCAATAAATTCGTCGCTACGTTCGCCTGCACCACGCCATGTGTATTCGTTAACAATGGGGACTTCAACGACATCACTGTACCACCGATAGGGGCGATGGGGAATGGCGTCGGTCCACTCTTGCTCGATGATGCCGTTGTTGTGGGGCAGATGGTTGTAGCCTGTGCCGCTGATATACATGCAGGTGTGATAGTCGATGCCCACATCATGTAGAACCTCAAACATGGCTTTTGAAATCGCACCACAAGGGGCGCGGAAGACGGTTGGATGGATGTCCAATTCTTGTGCAAAGATATCCAGCCCTTCGTCAATACGCGCACGTAAATTGGCAACCGTGTACCGCTCCATCAGTTCGTCACGCTGGCTCTCAAACTCGGTTTGCAGGCTGGGCAGAATCGAGAGCGCAGGCCAGATAGGGGGACCAAATTCGTAGCAATCGGCATGGGTCAGGCCATGTAGCTGAATATCATGCCCATCGTCACGAACAGCCCTGAGTGCCTCTTTCCACGCATCGGTCAACGGCTTGCCATTGGGTTTGGGCACGGTAAACCACGTTGAGCGCAGTCCACGCGTGTTGAAAAAGTCGCAGGTTCGCACCATCGACTCAATCATCATTGTGCCGCCTAATCCAGAATCGTCAATGCTCCACACATAGGTTGTCATCGTTTTGCTCCTTATGCCTTCAAT
This sequence comes from Chloroflexota bacterium, assembly GCA_039029935.1. Lineage (GTDB taxonomy): Bacteria > Chloroflexota > Anaerolineae > Caldilineales > Caldilineaceae. The sequence goes on along the minus strand of JBCCFC010000236.1, from coordinate 7,346 downwards.
CGTTCCAACACCATTTCGTCAATCTCTAATCCCAAGCCAGGACGGTCAGGCAGGGTGATATGACCATCCACCGGAATCAGTGGCTCGGTAAATAGTCCATAGACATCGTCGGGCGGCCCTGAAAGCTCCAGCGAGAATTCGTGAGGACGAACCGCATTGGTCACGGTGGCATAGAGATGCAGACTGGCCGCATTCGACACGGTGGCATAGGGGCTATGGGGCATGATGGGCTTGTTGAACGTCTCGGCCAGAGTGATAATCTTGCGCACTTCCGAGATACCACCCGCCATCACAATATCGGGCTGTACGATATCGGGGTTGCCTACCGCAATCAGATCACGGAATTGCCAACGCGTATGTTCCTGCTCGCCCGATGAGACAGGGACGGCAAGCGCATCGGCTACTTGCCTTAATCCGGTGTAGTCATACTGTGGCAGCGGCTCCTCAAAATGTGCAATGCCCAACTGCTCAAAGCGTTTGCCCTGCTCAATGGCGGTGCTGACCGAGTAGCCGTTGTTGGCATCAAAACTGAGCGGGATGTCATCGGGCAAAAATTCACGACAGTGCTTGAACATGGCATAGTCCTTGGCTGGGTTGGCATCCTGACGATTGGCGTTCCAGTCCATGCGAACCTTGAACGCCCGAAAACCAGCCTCCAGCCCTGCCTCTACTTTGACTCGCATCCCTTCTGGCTCCAGTTCCCAGCCCATGCCCGTACTCCAGTAGAGCAGGATGCGTGTTCTGGCTGCACCGCCCAACAGTTCATAGAGCGGCATCCCCACGGACCTGCCAAAAATGTCCCAACAGGCAATATCAACGGCCCCAATCGCCATCATCTGCACCCCCATCGGTCCCAACCGCGACGTGCCAAAGAACATGCTCTCCCACCGCTGATTGATGTGACGCGGGTCTTCACCAATCACCAACGGCGCCAAGAAATCCTCGATAAAGGGCTTCAGCACCTTGGCATTTTTGCTGGACGCCTCGCCTATGCCCACAATGCCTTCGTCGGTATAGACGCGCACAATCATTGGCCCAATGGTCAATGGAATGGCTTCGATTTTTGTAATTTTCATGTTGCTACCTCAAATAACTCACCCAACACCCCAAAGAGTGGCTCCAACGGCTCTATCGTGAATGCTTGGCGGTGTTTTGTAAAGACATTTTGTGTCAGACGACCAAATTCCCACGACTTAGCATCGGTCACAATGCCATAAACATCGACAGGTTCTTGCTCCAATTGTGTGCTGCGACTTTTATTAAATATCTGTGCCGCCACCAATTCAGCAAGACACTGTGCCCACCCTTGGTCAAAATCGTTCCGTTTGGCTTCTACCACAATCACGATGGGGGTTGCTAACACAGTTTTGCCCAAGGTTGATCGTGTTGATATCATATAATCAGGCTTTCCACTTAAGGTCGTATCCACATGCAAAGGTTTTTGCACCCACAACATATAGTCTTTTACATAGGGTTTATAAACCTCACGCAAGGTGGGCAGGATCACCAATTCCGACCGAGAGGCTTCGGAGGCATAGATATCCAAGTTGTCACGGTTAAACGTAAACTCTTCTACATAGGAGGCTGGCGGTGTCATCGGCTTGGGCGACATGAAGTTATCTTCTTGATAAACGATTTGATATTTTTCTTGCACCTGTGAAATATGTTTAAAATCGCTAAAGGCCATTTCATTCCTCCTTATTGTACACACGATTCGGTTTTATTGAACGCACCGCAATTTCACTCAGTGAGAATCATAACGTTATCAGCGCGTTGACGCAAGTGGGATTATTGCTGGCCCCTGTATCTGATACGGGTATGACATAAAATCTCTAAATGTGTTCTACATCACAATTTGACACCCAATCTTGCCCATGTTACACTCCATCCCACACGGAATGGTCGTCTACCCTAGAGAACAACATCAAGGTTGCTTGAAACATCGAAAATAAATACAGGAAACTATCATCATGACACAAGAATCGCTAACCTATAACAGTCAACCACTCGACACGACACCAGAAAGCTTTGGACCACTGCGGTTGTCTGCGGATGCGCTGGACGACATGGATGAACTACGTCATCGTTTTCAGGAGGATGGCTACCTCTATTTGCCGGGTCTACTCGACCGCGACACGCTGTTGGCCGCTCGTGAGGAAATGTTGGCAGAGTTGGCTAAATTAGATTTTGTGGATACGAACTATCCGCTTATGGATGGTGTCGCTAAACGCGCGGTAGCTGTTTCTGCCCAAAGTATGCGTGATCTCTCCAAACATAACAAGCCACTGCATCAGACACTTCGTGCGGGACCGATGATCTCCTTTTATGAACGGTTTTTGGATGGCCCTGTCCGACCCTTAGACTTTACATGGTGTCGAGTCAAGTCATCAGGTGGAAAGACGGCGACCAGCCCACACTGCGATATTGTCTTTATGGGGCGTGGCACCAAAAATCTGCATACCAGTTGGACACCGCTGGGCAATATTCCCAAGGAGATGGGTGGCTTAATGATACTGGAAAATTCCCATCGCCAAGAAGAGATTAAGGCGACCTACGGTCAAATTGATGTCGATGTCTATTGCACCAATGCACCGGATGCACACGAGATCGAATCGGGGCAGAAGAACTGGCAGCGTAAGGGTGGCGGGAGCTATACACAGGATGCCATCGGGCTGCGCAAAGATCTCAGGAGTCGCTGGCTCACCACCGATTACCAATTGGGGGATCTGCTCATCTTTAGCATGTACACCATGCACGCCAGTATGGACAACCAGACCGACCGACTGCGGCTGTCAACCGACACACGATATCAGCTGGCATCCGAGCCTATCGACGAGCGTTGGATTGGTGAGGAACCGATTGCACATGGACTGGGGGCGAAGAAAGGGATGATCTGTTAGCGGTCAGCTTGTTAGCACTTCAGCCTGATAGCTGACGGGCTGACAAGCTGACAAGCTGACTGGCTGACAAGCTGAAAGCCTTTTTAAACTCAAGAGGAGAACGCATAGAAACCCTCTGCAACCAGCTCTTCAAAGGTTCCCTCTGCTGCCACTGCCCCATCATCGAGGACAATGATATGGTCCGCCCGACGCAACACCGGACGGCGATGCGAGACCGCCAAACACGTCACGTCTTCCCGCTCAAAAAGACGCGCTAACAACGTCTGCTCTGTCTGCACATCCAGTGCGCTGGAGAGATCATCAAACACGATAAGTTCGGCATCACGGATAAACATGCGTGATGCAGCACACCGCTGTCTTTGTCCACCAGAGAGTTTAACACCACGAGGACCGACGACGGTTTCCAGCCCATCCTGTAATTGGGCAATATCATTTTCAAGAACTGCGGATTGAATCGCATGGGCAACATCAACTTTATCATCGGGCAACCCCAACAGGATGTTGTCCTTTAATGTCTCGCTAAAGAGCCGAGGCACTTGTGCGGTGTATGCGGTGCGTGGTGGCGTGAAAAATTCGGCGGCATTGTCTACGGGTGTACCATTCCAATAAATCTCACCGCTATCGCGTGGCAGCAGCCCCAACAGAGTGCGCAACAGCGTTGTCTTGCCCGACCCAATCGGTCCTGTGATGACCGTGAACGAGCCACGTTTGAGCGTCAAATTGATGTTGGCGATGGCATTGGCTGTGCCAGGATAACAGTAGCTGAGGTTGGCCGCAGTGAGCATATCTAGCTGATCCTGCGCCGTTTTGGGGACGTAGGGGACATCGGGCAAATCCCCCTGTAAGTAGATGGGGGTCGGTTGGACCAGTGCTTCTGCGGGTGTATTGGGCAACAGCGTGTCCATACGTGCCAAAGCCACTCCTGCCTGTTTGAATCTCGCCATAAACATCCCCGCCAGCCCGGTCAAATCGGTGACATGCCCCAGATAGAAGACAAAGAGCGCAAAATCACCCAAGGTAAATGTACCATTTTGTAATGAACGCGCCGCCAACAGCAAAATCAAGCCCGTGCCTATGTTGGCGGTGTTCTCAAAAACCGCGTTCAATACTTCATTAAAAACACGGTCCCGTAACGTACTCTGCCGACGACGATCATTTAGTTCATGAAAATGAGCCAACATGCGCTCTTCGGCAACGGCCACCTTCACAGCTTGGACAGCATTAAACATCTCGCTGATCAGCCCCGTGACCTTATCCGTGGCTTGACGGTTGGCCTCATGGTATGTTTGTACACGAGCGGCGGCGCGATTGGCGATGAGTACCACGAGGATGAGCGGCAAGAAGGTTAAAATCGTGATCTGCACGCTAATCGACAACATGATGAGTATCGCGCTGATGGCAAAGACCGCCTCGCCCAGCGGAAAGAGCGACCAGATGGTAAAATCGCTGACTTTATTGATGTCACCCCGCAAATGGTTGATGGTTTCGCCTGTTGAACGCGCAAGTGACTGTGCGCCTGGACGCGCTAAGATGCGTTCAAACACATTGGTCTGCATCACTGTCCCGCTCTTAAAGGTCCACGACACATAGAAGTATGAATTCAATAGCATCAGCGAGACACGGATAAAGGCAACGACCATCAGCAGAATGGCCCATGTGGTAGGCGGCCAATCGAGCGGGGCTTCGTTGGTTAATGAATCAAAGAAAGCGCGTGTGGTTAGCCCCATTGCCTGCGCCGTGCCACCAGCGATGAGGATCACCAGCACAATGGATGAGCCATAAATACGCGGATGGCAACGGATCAACCCCCACCAATATCGCCATGTGGAGAGCGGTCTTTGTTGTTTCTGTTCCTGCGTCATGTCAGCACCTCCGCTAATCCTGTCTGGAGCAATCGGTGAAAGTGAGAACTGGTCGTATTTGCCAATGTCTCTCTGGGACCATATTCAAGCATACGCCCCTTATCCAGTAGCATGATGTCGTCAACCGCCTGGATAGTCTCCAGCCGATGCGCAATGATGATGGCCGTCCGGCGTCTGTTCGCTAAGAGGCGATTGAGGGCATCCCCAATCAACCGTTCAGTGGCTGGGTCCAAGCGTGATGATGCCTCATCCAAAATGATAAGACCGGGGTCCTTGAGAAAGACACGGGCAAAGGCCAGCAACTGTGCCTGTCCCGCCGATAATCCGCTCTCTCCACCGGACAACACGGTATCTAATCCCTGATCTAAGGAGTCCAACCAAGTCCCCAACCCCAACTCCTGGAGTATCTGGAGAATGGCGTCATCGACAATCGTGCGATCAAAAAAAGTCAGGTTGTCTCGCACGGTTGCGTGAAACAACTGGACATCTTGCGTCACCAGACCAATACTCTGTCTCAGATGGGCGACGGGCATCTCCTGCATGTTTGTGCCGCCAACCGCGATATCTCCCGCTGTCGGCTCATAGAGACGAAACAGCAGACGGGTTACGGTGGTTTTGCCGCTGCCCGTGTGTCCAAGCAGCCCCAACACACGCCCCGGTTGTAGTTGAAAGGAGATGTCTTGCAAGGCCAACTCGCCATCTGCGTTGTTGTTTTTGTTGGTTGGATAGGCAAAGGAGACTTGTTCAAAGCGCACAGACAGCGGTCCACTTAAAACGGGTAGAACATCCATATCCAGCATTGGGTCATTCATGGTGGCAAAGCTGCCAAATTGCGTCTGCGGCAGTCGCTCATCGGGAATTTTACTCTCGGTTTGCAGCAACTCTTGAATACGGAGGATGACCGCCCCACCCCGCTCCAACTGCTCAAACTGTTTAGAAATACGCTCGATAGGATTCGACAGCATTCCGGTGTAATGGGCGATGAGGTAAACCGTCCCCAGCGTCATCTCGCCCGATTGGTATAGGGTTGCCCCGATGATGAAGGCGATGGCCGTGCCGACCGCAAATAAAAATTGGCCGAGTGTAATGCGCACCGACCCTATCATAAATGCCTTCACCCTCGTGGACCATGCTGTCTGCAAGAGTTCAAAGAAACGGCGCATGATATATCGTTCCGCACCGCTGGCACGAATATCCTCGGTTCCGCCCAGCCATTCTTCCAAATAGCCCCAATAGGTGGACCATGCTTTGCGCGCCTGCTGCCAATAGGGGACCGTCATCGTGCGCATCCAGTTAAAGGTCCCTGAAATGACGATGACCCACAGCGTGAGTGCGATGCCGACCCAGATGCTCTCACGAAACAGCAGCACAAGGATACCGATGAGCAACAGCGTGTGGGTGGCAATCTGCGAAAGTAGTTGCGAGAAGAATTTGGAGAGCAGGCTGACATCATCATCCAGCCGCACAATCATCTCGCCGGGTTGATGGTTGTTGTGGAACGACATGTCTAAATAGAGCGTGTGTCGCGCCAAGTCATAACGCAGCCAATTGGTGGCCGTCCAGCCGATGTTCTCACCGATGTAGGCGACGACCACGGCCACGACCTGTTGCCCAATGGCGATGCCAATAAAGAGCAGGGCCATCATCAGCAGTGGGCTTGTGCTGGTCGCTTGAGTTATCGCATCATTTCCGCTCATGGCAGTGTCGATGAAACGGCGGATGATCTGTGGGTTGATGAGTTGGAGGCTGACGCTGATGAGGAGTAGTAGGGTCAAGAGGATGACGCGGCCCTTTTGTGGGTGGAGATAGGGGACGAGTAATGCCCAATATTGTCTGAATGAAACGGTCATGCTTCCTCCTTGTTCAGTTACACCCATTTGCTTGACGCAGCATTTGGCAACATTAGCCTACAGGCTTATAACGAGACAACTCATCCCCATACTTCTCAGTCCAGTCGCCAGCCCCTTCAAAAATGCGATGGTCTTTGGGCAGTTCAATCCAAGGGACCTTTCGCTTCACCCAGATGTGTGCGCTTACATCCACACATTCGGGGTAATCGAGTGTACCAATATGCACTGTGCGGACTCGTGGCCTAGACGAGTTGTCAGCAAACAGCGTTGATCCACATGTAGGGCAGAACCACGTCACCAGCACATTGCCCGAATCCGCAACACGCCTGCGTGAGATGGGTGAGCCGTTGGTCAACTCGAAGCTTTCAGCGGGGACATGCATGCAGGAGACGAATGCACTTGAAGAGAGTCTTTGGCATTCCGTGCAATGACATGTGTATGCCACGTATGGTTTCGCTATGATAGTATAGCAGCATGTGCCACATTGACATCGACCGTTTGCAGGTAGTTTTAACATTGGCTTTCCTTCTATTGATTGACTTGGGTTGCAAATTAATGCATGTTCATCCATGATACCACACAACGCCCAAACAGTAGGTGTGTCGTCTGTCAGCAAGATTTGAATTTGTCAGCGTTTTGGGTGGATGATGAGGTAAACTTCCTCTCATCGAGTAGAGACAAAAACCGCAGCTTTGGATCGCATGAATGGATTGTGCGAGAATCATGATAATTTT
>JBCCFC010000235.1:0-13214 GCA_039029935.1 Chloroflexota bacterium | reverse complement strand
GTAATCCATTTTTTTCTCGACACACAATTCAACAAATTGCTGAAGTTTCTTGCCTCTAGACAATGGGAGCAGCGGATAGTTTCTTGGAATCAAAGCCAATTCATCTGGGTGGATAATCCACATTGGAATCGCTATCTTACTTGATTTGTATACCCCTTCGCGTAGAGTTGGATGAAAACCATACTCTTGAATAATCTCAGGTGTATTTAAAATTTTATCAGGACGAGTCACACTAACGATAGTGATAGTACGTCTACTGGGGTAGTCTGCCATCTCTTGAATTGTCTCCTTGCTTAAAAAAGGAGCATCTTCGTTGGTTTCCTTCCGTTCAGCTTTATCTCGACCGGATAAACCCCATGCACGTGTGATAATTTGAGACAAATCGGTTGTCGTCAAGCCATCGTGCGGCCCTTTGAGTTCGAGCGAATTTACACGACGATAATGTGAAAAACAAGTTTGTTTCAGCCGTTTTATATCTTGCTCTGTACACTCTGAAATAATATCAATTGACTTTGCTCTTGAGTATATCTCAAATTCACTGATTGCATGTAGGTGCATATTCAAGTGATGTTGTGTATAAAACCGCTTTGCACGTGAATCAAAAGGATGTTCTGATATGTTTGTTTTCTTTGCCACAGGAGTTAAATCCTTCTTATTTCAATGATTGAGTACGTTGACATGAGTATTATACTCTATTCTCTGGCTTGCATCAAGAGCCGCGTAATCAGTAAAATTCCGTCTATGCTACGCCATTATCATAATATGGACGAATCACACAGAACCACCTATAATGCAATGCGATAATCTTGAACGCAGCCACGTCGATTGGGCGAATGGCTATTTCCAAATGAAGTATAAGTGCTCATGAATATTGTATCGCGTCTATTATCCTCACTTTCCCGAACTCAAAAAACGACTCAATCCCCCTTCTCCATCAATGTCCTTGTAATTCTCATCACGGCCCTCATATTAACAGGGTTGACAGTCAGCGTACGTAGCTGTGGCAATGCCCCAGCGCGCATAGAGGGGGACGTGACAACACTGCCGACACCTGGGCCCGTTGCCACCACTGCACTAGATGCCGAGAGCGTACCAACACAGGATGTATCTGACTCCAGTGAACCCGTTGTTCATATTGCCCAAAATGACGCGACCGCTCAAGCCATCGCCGCTGATATCAAAGTCGAACTACAGACTGATGTTTCAGGCGATACTATTGTGGTTGAACCAAACAACAGCGCACCCCAATCGACACCAATACCAGTCTCGTCATCACAAAAATTGGACACAGCCCTGCGTCTCCATCGTTATGGGAATTACGTCGCTGAACGAACATTGCTTTCGTCGCTCATTGTCGATAATGCATTGGAGGACCCGTTGGCAACAGTGCAGGCGCGCTATCAACTCATTTTGGCCTATTTTGCGGATACCAACAACGCGGCCAACACCAACGGCGCTGTCACTGCCCTCACGCAATTGTTTGAGATTGACGACTGCCCTGCCAATGATGAAGCCTGTCAGACCACGTTGATACGCCTGCGCCAACAGAGTGAATTCCTGCGTGGCTCGCTTGAACTGCGTCAGCGAGAATATAGCAAAGCCATCACTGCCTACAATCGATTTTTAGGTCATTACCCGACAATGGCCGAATCTGTCCACCCAAAATTGGCACAAGCGTATCTCTTTTTGGGGGACCAAACAAATGCCGCGTTGGCCTATCAGAATGCGGCGGACGCAGCACGTGATGCGGGCGACCGTGTTCAGCGCGCTCGTTATTTAGAGGCGGCGGCGGAGATTTACACGGGTGCTGCCAAATACACCGAGGCCATCGCCGCTTATGATGAAATTTTGTCTGTGGCACAAAATGGTGTCTACCGTGCAGGCATCCAAAACAAGGCGGCGGCAACATGGTCATTGGCAGGGGAAGAGGGCGATGCCATTTACCGCTGGCGTCAGGCGACAGAGGAGGACCCGACAAGCCAAGCCGCCTATGCAGCCCTCATCGAAATTGTCAATCGTGAGGTTCCCTTTGACCTTTATCAACGCGGCTATATTGACTTAGAGGCCAATGCGTGGATCCCCGCCATCAACGCCTTTGAAGCCTATCGCAACTCTGCTGACGCCACGCCAGAGCTATCTGGCAAGGCACTACACGGCATTGGTCAAGCGCAGATGGAGTTGGGCAACTACGCGGCGGCACTAGAAACGCTCAACAACGTCGTCGCCACCTATCCCGACTGCACCTGTATTGGTCAGGCATGGCTTGACAAAGCCTATACGCACGCATGGCTCGGTGATTTGATCACGGCACGGCGTACCCTGCGCACCTTTGCCCGTGAACAAAACAACAACTCAGAGGCTCCGGAAGCCCTGTGGCAGAGCGGCATGATGGCCTATCGTAGTGGCAATTTGCAAGAAACTGCTCTCGATTTTCTTGCATTGGCCGACCTCTTTCCAGACAGCGAACGCGCACCAATTGCACTCTCTCTGGTCGCCTTTGGCTTATATCAACGCGGTGAAGTCACACAGGCTGTAGGTATCTACGAACGTCTACAACGAGACTACCCTGATGAACGGTCAGCGGCGGTTGGCTATTGGCTGGGCCGATCCTATAAAGTGCAGGGAGAGCGTGAAAAGGCCAATGACGCGTGGCAGCAGGTTGTGGATGCATCGCCAGATGTCTATTATGGTGTGCTTTCTGCCTATGGATTACAGGGCATTGATGTCGCCAATGGGCAGTCTATGCAAGCTATGGGTAATGTCGCTGGCCCCAAGTCAACGTTGGCTGGCGATGATGGCAGTGCGGTCTTTGCGGAACAGTGGCTGGCGAGTTGGTCCGGTATTGATGTGGCGGTACTCTCAACAATGCCTGAAGGTGTACAGTCGGATATCAATCTTGCGCAAGCCCGTCTGTTGTTGGCATTGGACCAACGCGCCGAGGCGTTGATTGCACTGGAGCGAGTCTACGATGCCTATCAAGGCGATCCTCATGCCCTCTATACGCTCATGGCTGAATTTTCCAAGCTTGGAGTCTATCGCCTCAGTCTCAAGGCGGCAGTTCAGCTTATGGGATTAAGTCCAGCTAAACTGGTTGAAGATACGCCCATCTATGTCCAAAAATTTGCCTATCCCCAACCCTTTGCCGACCTCATCAAAACCGAAGCCTTTGCCCATAACCTCAACCCCCTGCTCTATTTTAGCCTCATCCGTCAGGAGAGTCTCTTTGAGGAAGGCGCACGTTCGTTTGCTGCCGCCCAAGGCTTGGCGCAGATTATCCCCGACACAGGTCAATGGATCGCAGATCGGGTCAACTATCCCAACTACTATAACGAGCTTGTCTATCGACCCCACATCAACGTTTCGTTTGGCGCATACTATCTCAACTGGGCGCGCAATTATCTGGATGGCAACTTGGTGTCGGCACTGGTTGGGTATAATGCCGGGCCGGGTAACTCGGAGGCGTGGCGGGCGCAGTCGGGGACGGATGATGCGCTCTTTGTAGAGATTTTGACCGTGAATGAGCCGCGACTCTATGTACGTAAGATTACTGAGGGGTTGTATCACTATACGCGGTTATATGGGAAAGAGTAGGTTCAGACATCTCCAACAAATGTATATTTGAAACTGGAGAAACCTCCATTAAAATGGGGTTCATGGAAATAAATCAAATCAATCAGCAGAACCAATACAACAGCGGTCGTTATCAACTACAGGAAAAATTGGGACAAGGGGGCATGGGCGTTGTCTATCGTGCCACTGACCGGCTAACAGGTGAGGCTATCGCACTCAAGCATGTAACACAGCTACCGCAGCACGCCATCACATCCACAGGCGCATCACAAGAAGACCTTTGCTTGGCCCTGGCCTATGAATTCCAAATTCTGGCAGGGCTACGCCACCCACACATCATCAGCGTTTTGGACTATGGCTTTGGCGGTTTACCCGCTGATGCACAGCGCCAGCCCTTCTATACCATGACCTATCTTGCCAATGGGCAGGATATTCTGGCGGCAGCACAGGGACAACCACTCATAGTTAAAATCGACCTAATTCGGCAGACACTCCAAGCACTCGCCTATTTGCATCGACGAGAGGTACTGCACCGTGACCTCAAGCCAGCCAATGTGCTGGTGCAACAGGGGGATGTGCGTGTCCTTGACTTTGGACTGGCGGCAACCACGGACACGGCAAACAGTTCGTCAGCAGGGACACCGCTGTATATGGCTCCCGAACTGTTTGATGGGATTCCCTATAGCAAAGCTGCCGACCTCTTTGCAATCGGCGTGTTGATGACCCAACTGTTGACAGGGAGACACCCCTTTGCGCCCTTTGACTATGCATTTTTGGATCGGGTATTGGATGCAGAGCCAAACTTGAACAACATGCCTGCATCGCTAGCACCAATCGTACGGCAACTGCTAGCGAAGGAACCAGAGGCGCGCTATGCAAGTGCCAACGATGTGCTGCTTGCGTTGCAGGTGGCACAGGTTGGGGGAGCTGTCGATGGGGAAGCTGTCATCGAACTGCCCGAAATGGAAAATGAGACAAACTTCATCATCTCTGCCCTGAATCAACTTGCGTGGACTGCCTATTGCAGGGGCGATTATGAGACGATGTTAGACACCTATCAACAGGCTCGCAATGAGTTTATCGAAAACAAAGAAGCCGCATCGCTGACTGATTCGCATGAGACCTATGAAAGCCTTGCTGGGATTGCATGGGGACATATGCTACTCGCATCGGATGACGACTCTATTGATATTGAACCCTGTCTCAACTACCTGACCGATTCCCAACCCATAATGGACAGCACCCACCCGCTACGCCTGCATCTGATCTGTAACGAAATTCTGACAGCGATGGGTGATTGTCGTGCCAACATTGTCCTGAGCCATGCCCATCAACGGCTGCAAACCCACGTTGGCTATATTGAAAATCCTGAATGGCGGCAATCGTTCCTCGAACATGTGCCTGAAAATCGGGAGATATTGAGAAGAGTTGAGAATGGATAGCTAACTATTCAACCCTTCAACCCTTCAACCCTTCAACCCTTCAACTTTTCAACTCTTCACTCTTCACTCTTCTATGCTATACTATAGGCACTATGTTCTGTGTTGATGGATGAAGGAGGGCATGATAGCAAAACCGACCGCTATAACGATTATACTGAGTCTGATATGGAGAAATTATTGAGTGGACTCAACTATGTGCTGCATAATTCTGCACAGGCGACAACCAAACTAAAATCTTGAACAACACATTAGGACTTTCGTTGCATGAATAACATGATAGAGACAGAAAACGACAAACATTTACACTTCCAACAAAAACTCAAACAATCCATCCAAGGCGGTGTTTCCTTTGACCGTTTTAGCCGCGCCATGCACGCTACCGATGCCAGCGTCTACCAGATTTTGCCTACGGGTGTGGTGACGCCCACCTCGGTTGAGGATGTTGTGGAGACGATCCGGCTCTGTCATGAATACGGTGTCTCGATTACGGCACGTGGCGGCGGCACATCGCAGGCAGGGCAGGCAATTGGTGAAGGAATTTCGTTGGATTTCTCCAAACACATGAACCGCTTGCTCGAACTTAATGTTGCAGAGGGTGGAATGTCAACAGTTGTTGTCGAGCCTGGGATGGTCCTCGATGAACTCAATGCCATCCTCAAGCCCTATGGTCTACAATTGCCGTTGGATTTATCAACCTCAAACCGTGCCACTATTGGCGGGATGATTGCCAACAACTCGGCGGGTACGCGCTCGATTATTTATGGTAAGACGCTGGATTACGTCGAGGAATTGGACATTGTGCTGGCGGATGGGACGCTGGTGCAGATGGGACCGTTGGAACCCGCGTCGTTGGCAGAAAAGACGGCACAAGAGGATATTGAAGGTGTACTGTATCAAATGGTGCAGCAACTTGCCCATGAGCACAAAGACGAGATTGAGCAACGCTATCCTAAGATTTTACGGCGTGTGGGTGGCTATAATTTGGATGAGTTTGTCCCCAACAAAGTCAATCGCCCCTTCAACTTAGTCCGGATTATGGTTGGTTCTGAAGGCACGTTGGGGATGACGGTCAAAGCCAAGTTACGCGTTGTGCCATTACCCAAGGAACGCGTGGTATGCTGCGTCCAATTTGAGGACATTTTGGAGGCCATGAAGGCTACACCAATTATTTTAGAACACAACCCATCAGCGGTTGAGTTGGTGGATCGCTTTATTTTGGACACGACACGGGGTCGGGTTGAGTTTGAGCCACTGCGTGACTTCATTGTAGGCGATCCGGATGCCGTGCTGTTGGTCGAGTTCTTTGGGGACACGCTGGATGAATTACCCGAACGTATCGACCGCCTAGAAGCGGACTTACAGTCACATGGCTTAGGCCACTATGTCTACCGTGCCGTTGAACCGAGCGCACAGACGCGCATATGGACATTGCGCAAGGCGGCGTTGGGGCTAACGATGTCGGTGAAAGGGACGGATGCCAAAGGGATTTCATTTGTGGAAGATACAGCCGTTGCGCCCGAAAATTTACGTGGCTATATCGAGAACTTCCAGCGTATTTTGGCAAAATATGATACACAGGCGGGGTTTTATGCCCATGCCTCGGTCGGACTGCTCCATATACGCCCAATGGTCAACATGAAGACGGCAGAAGGTGTCCAACGCTTTGAGGCAATTGCCAACGAAGTTGCGGATTTGGTGGTGGAATACGAAGGGGCACTCTCTGGTGAGCATGGCGATGGCTTGGTACGCACCCCGTTCCAAGAGAAGTTGTTTGGTCCTGTGCTATATGAAGCCTTTCGCCAACTGAAATCCACCTTTGACCCAAGCAATCTGTTTAATCCTGGCAAAATTGTGGATGCCCCTGAGTTGACAAGCAATCTGCGGTTTGGTGTGGACTATGAAACCCCAGACATTCCCACCGCCTATGACTTCTCTGATTTTGGCGGATTACTACGCGCGACAGAACAGTGTAGCGGTGTGGGTGTCTGTCGCAAAACGTTGACCGGAACCATGTGTCCGTCCTACATGGCAACACGCAACGAAATCGACTCCACACGCGGTCGTGCCAATGCGCTGCGCCAAGCCCTTGTCGGTGACATTGACTCAATTGGGCTGGCTGATGAGGAACTCAAGCCTGTGATGGACCTGTGCTTGGAGTGCAAGGCATGTAAGAGCGAATGTCCAACGGGTGTCGATATGGCACGGCTCAAGAGCGAGTTTATGTACCAATATCGCTTTGTGCATGGCACACCACTGCGTGAACAAATTCTGGCGCGTATGGAGCAGATTAGCATCTGGGGTAGCCGTCTTGCCCCCTTCTCAAACTGGCTGGTTGATCAACCCATTATCCGTTGGCTCAACGAACAGCTACTAGGTATTGATCGTCGCCGCCCATTGCCACACTTTGCCGCAAATCCTTTTACATCACAGACACACCCAATGCCAGATAGCCCAACCGTCGTCCTCTTTGCGGACACCTTTAACAATTACTACGAACCGGACCATCTCACCGCCGCCGTGCGCGTACTTGAATATATGGGGGCGCAGGTAGCGATTGCCCCCCGTGTCTGTTGTGGCCGTCCCTTGATTTCCAAAGGATTTCTGGATCAAGCCGCCAAGCAAGCGCAGGCAACCACACAAGCTCTATTACCACTGGTTGAGCAAGAACTGCCCATCCTCTTCTGTGAGCCAAGTTGCTATTCCGCAGTCAAAGATGACCATCCGCTTCTGCTCTGGGAAGAGGCACAGGAGGATGCACAGAAGGTAGCCGACGCCTGTCTACTCGTTGAGGAATGGCAACCAGAGACAACCTTCAACATCCAATTTGATGCCCAAGCAAAGCCACACAATGTGCATGTTCACGGCCACTGTCATCAAAAAGCACTCGTTGGCATGGATTCACTGATGGGCATGTTTAATCATGTGTTGGCCGATAACGATGTAACCGCCATCAACAGCGGCTGCTGCGGATTAGCCGGGCTATATGGCTATGAACATTACGACATCTCTGAGGCCATTGGTGAACAGCGGCTCTTGCCAGCCGTCCGCGCCTTGGCACAGGATGATGTTGTTGTCAGCCCCGGTTTTTCCTGCCGTCAGCAGATTAAGCATTTTACAGGTAGGCAAGCGCATTCGCCCATGTCTTATCTTGCCTCGCTTATCGAAGGCCAGTAGGCCGGTGTTCTGTCGGTAAGTCAGTGTTCGGTCGATATCTACGTCACCTCATCGCTCCATCACCCCCTTTCTTTGTCTCTTACTCACAAACGCCACTTATAAATCATCCAAACCACATATTTCGCAAATACACAAACAAATAAATTATCCAAAAGACCACGCTAAATGTTAAAATATATTTGTATTTCACCCCTATGTATGAATTTTACATTGACGGAGGTGTTTTTCTATGAAAGAATTGCCAAGAGATGTACAAGAGGAAATCTCATTAGACAAAACAGACCTAGCCATTTTGCGCGAAATCCAAGAGGATAGCGGAATGAGCAATACGGAACTGGCGCGGCGCATCAGTTTGTCACAGCCTGCAACACACACACGGCTCAAGCGGCTTGAAGCGATGGGTGTGATTCGAGGGAATGTGGCTCTCTTAGATAGAGATAAACTGGGGCTGGATATGCTCTGTTTTATCCATATTCGCTTACAGGCACATTCAACGGCGGCACTGGATCGCTTTCAATCGAAGATTCTGAAAATGCCAGAAGTGTTGGAATGCTATCATTTAACTGGACAATTTG
Source organism: Chloroflexota bacterium (assembly GCA_039029935.1). Classification (GTDB taxonomy): domain Bacteria; phylum Chloroflexota; class Anaerolineae; order Caldilineales; family Caldilineaceae. The sequence continues at coordinate 4,453 of JBCCFC010000235.1, read as the reverse complement.
ACTATCTACTCAAAGTTGTGATGCACAACCGCAAAGAACTAGGGACGTTTGTGCGCGAAAATATGATTCCGTTGGATAATGTTGCGCAGATTTCAACCAGCGTTGTTCTCTTTGAAGTCAAATCTTCAACCTGTTTGCCATTACCAGACAAATAACAAGTATAACAATCACAGAACTAAAGGACAGTATACATGACAGGATCAGAAAACGGGTATGCACTGGAGACCCTTGCCGTTCACGCAGGTGTCGAGCCAGACCCATCCACAGGCGCGGTCATGACGCCTATTTACCAGACATCAACCTATGCCCAAACCGATGTCGGTGTTCACAAGGGCTATGAGTATTCACGCACGGACAATCCGACCAGAACGGCACTGCAAACAGCGTTGGCGGCACTCGAAAAGGGGCAACATGCACTCTCCTTCTCATCGGGCATGGCCGCGATTGATACACTGCTGCGGCTTATCAAGCCCGGCGACCAAGTGATATCGGGCAATGATGTGTATGGAGGTACATTCCGGCTCTTTGACAAAATTCTCAGCGATTATGGCATCGAGTTTGGCTATGCCGACACCAGCAATCCAGATGAGTTGGCCGCTGCGATTCAACCCAACACCAAATTGGTCTGGCTGGAATCGCCAACCAACCCGATGTTGCGACTGACCGATATCAAAGCTATCTCCGCCATCACGCGTGAACATGGCATCTGGCTGGCGGTGGACAACACTTTTGGGTCGCCCATTCTACAACAGCCACTGACAATGGGGGCGGATTTTGTCGTCCACAGCACGACCAAGTATGTCAATGGGCACTCAGATGCCGTCGGTGGTGTCATTGCACTCAACAACACCGAAATCTATAACAAGCTGAAATTCTTACAGAACGCGGTCGGTGCTGTGCCAGGGCCGATGGACTGTTTTCTGACACTGCGTGGCATCAAGACGTTGGCGATTCGGATGGAAGCCCACTGTAAGAGTGCCATGCAAATCGCACAGTTCTTGGACGATCATGTCGATGTTGCCGAGGTGATTTACCCTGGGCTGGAATCACATCCACAACATGCACTGATGAAGCAGCAGATGGCGGGGCCTGGCGGTATGATTTCCTTTATCCTGAATGGTGGCGAGGCGGCTGCGCGGTCGTTGGCAAATGAGACAAAATTGTTCACCTTGGCCGAGTCACTGGGTGGTGTTGAATCGCTGATCGAGTTACCTGCACCTATGACCCATGCCAGCGTTGCCGATTCACCACTGGCCGTTGATCCTGGGCTGGTCCGTATCTCAGTTGGCATTGAGAATGTGGATGATTTGATTATGGACCTGCGACAGGCTTTGGAAACAACAAGAACAGCCTAAGTAAACCCAAATATGTTTTTAGAGATAAATGTGGAATTAGGCACTCTCTAGTGTCGGAGGTCGCATTAGAGAATGCTGATTCCGCTATTTCTAATTTCTTTTTTGGGTTTGCTTAGACTTCAGTTACCAACGAAAGTATCGCAGGTTGGCTACCTACGCCACAGATAGCCAATCTGTGATACAAGGAAAGTATTGCAGGTTGGCTACCTGCGCCACAGATAATCAATCTGTGATACTTGTTTGTACGTGCCTATTCAATCCAGGACAAAGAACAGTATCACAGGTTGGCTACCTGCGCCACAGATAACCAATCTGTGATACTGGTTCAATCTATCCTACCTCAAATTATATCACATGTCGTTGTGAATCATGCCCCTATAATGCACACGTTCGGAAGCCTGCATAAATATTGTTGCGATCCGGTGTATAGAAATTGCGCCATGTGTTGCGGATTACGCGGGAACGCGTCACCCAGCAACCACCACGCAGCACCTTTTGCTGTCCAAACGATGGTTCCGAATAGGTATCATAGGGGTCGATCTCAAAGCCCGGATAGCCATCAAAGGTGTCGGCGGTCCACTCCCAGACATTGCCAATCATCTGACGACAGCCAAAAGCACTGTCACCCGCAGGCAAAGCGCGCACATCAATGGGCATGGTCCGTGATGCATCTAAATTGGCATGATCCGTCGTCGGGAACGCATCGCCCCAAGGATACATGCGCTTGGTCTGGGTAAAGGTGGAGCCATCCGCACTTGGTTCGCCACTGGCTGCCAGCTCCCACTCGACCTCGGTGGGTAGCCGACGCCCCGCCCATGCACAATAGGCATTGGCCTCATAAAAGTTGACATGAAGCATCGGCTCAAACTTCTGCACACGGATGTATTTGTCAAACACGCGGCGGGTCCAGTCACCAAAGTCATCCTTCTGCCAATAGACGGGCTGCTCGGCCTGCGCTTGCTCACGCCATGCCCAGCCTTCATCGCTCCAATATTCACGCGCCTGATAGCCACCCGCCTCTACAAAGGCCATATACTCGCCAGCCGTGACAGGTGTGGCCGATATCTTGAAGGGAGACACCTCATGTGGGTGCGCCCATTTTTCGTTGTCCAACACAAAGGGCATGTCTTTGGTTGCACCCAACAGAAACGTGCCGCCAGGAATTTCGACATCGTGCAACTCATAATCGGGATCAATGTCCATCAGCATCAAGTGGCGAACAAAGTTGATGGGTGGGCGTGTATAGCCCAGCGTTTGACGAATGTGGATCATGGTCTCGCTGTGCATATCCTCATGGTTGATGACCATGCGATAGAAGTATCTGTCGTCCTCGGCCAACTCCTTGCCAGCAATGCGGTCGATGCAGATTTGCAGGACTTCGGTGATATAGTCAACCGTCCGCTGCTGACTGGGAAAGGCGAGCTCCCAGCGTTCCTCGTTGGGGATGTTGAAGGAGTCATAGAGTTTGTCAGCAATATCCCAAATAGATTCAGCATTATCCAAATAGTTAAGAATCCAATTTTCCATAAACCAGCCGACATGCCCCAATTCCCAGATAGGCGGCTCGATAATGCGCATCTGCGCCCCATGCATCTGGTCATCAGTTAGATCATCCAATACAGTTAACTCATGACGACGGCTATCGATCATCGCCTCCACGAGCCACTCTGCATCTGGTGATAAATTGTTTGGAATGGTAATATTCATCATTTTTTCCCTTATAGACCTTCCCTTATAGACCTTCTCTTATATATCTGCCTTCTATACATTTGATTTACTGAACATGACCAACGAATACCACGACCGTGTGTCCATCCACGTGGCCTCAATCTCCAACCCCGTCGCCTCAGCCAACGCCGCAATGCTCTGGTCTGTGTGCTTGTGGCTGTCTTCGGTGTGGATAAACTCGCCCTTGGCAAAGTCAACTGTTTGGTCAAGTGCCTCAATATAGACAGACTGCGCACAACGACTGACCAGCCGCATTTCAATCCGATTGTAGGCACGGGTGAAGGGTGCGTGATGGTCAAATTGGTCCAACACAAAGTTGCCACCCAATTCGCGGTTGATACGGGTAAGCAGATTCTTGTTGAATTTAGCCGTGACTCCTGCTGCATCGTTGTAGGCGGCCTCCAGCACAGAGATATCCTTGACCCGATCAAAGCCAATCAGCAGCCGATCTGTGGCCGTCATGTGCTGGCTGACCTGTTCAAGAAAGGCGACAGCACCGAACAGATCAAAATTGCCAATGCTACTGCCCAAAAACAAAAAGAGCCGTGATTGTAAGGGGTAGCTGGGTAGGTGGGGCAAGGCATCTTGATACTCAGAGGCTACTGCCCTAATTGATAAGTTGGGGTAATCCTGTTGTAATGCCTGGGCCGATTCCAGCAGAAAATCCGCTGAAATATCAATGGGGCTGTACTGCAAATAGGGCTGCTTGGACAAAGTCGCATCGAGCAAAATACGGGTTTTGACCGAACTACCACTGCCAAATTCAACGAGGGTCAGTTCATTGCCATCCTGCATGGCCGTCTCAATGATCTGCAACGCATCACTCTCCAACATCCCCCCCTCTGTGCGTGTGGGATAATATTCGGGCAGGTCACAAATTTGTTCAAACAATTCGGACCCCGTTTTGTCATAAAAAAAGCGGCAAGGGAGGGTTTTCTGTGGTTTAGAAAGCCCTGTCCTGACCGCACTGGCAAAAGACTCTTCCTTGTGTTTCCTTGGTGTTTGGATCAATTCAACCGACGCTATTGTTGCGAATCGCATTCTGTATCTCCCCCATAAATGTTTGTGATTTTGATTGATTGGTAAACTTGGTTGACAAATAGTTACACAATTATTAAGATGTGACACCGAACATTCAGATCATATCTAAAATCAACCCGAGTAAGTATACGGCAAGTCAACATGTTTACCTGTTACATTGGTCCCAATAGGCTTATACACTTTCTTGTATATGATTAACCGGAGACAGTGTAATGCCGTTGGGTGTCTGGACGATAGCCCAAGTCGTTTATTTATGAAGGAGTATAAATTAATATATATTCCAAACACGATAAGATAAATAGGTTATATAAATTACAGCCGGGTTGATT
>JBCCFC010000234.1:0-13246 GCA_039029935.1 Chloroflexota bacterium | reverse complement strand
TCATCACTCATCACTCATCACTCATCACTCATCACTCATCACTCATCACTCATCACTCATCACTCATCACTCATCACTCATCACTCATCACTCATCACTCTTAACCTCAATTTGTGGCTCGCGAATCGGGTTCTGTACCCACTGTTGATAGAGTTGATTGATGCGTGGGTTGTTGAGGGTGCGTATGTACTCAGCCCATTCATTGCTGGTGATAATGCTATAACGATGGTCTTCGAGATAGCGTTGCATAAACCGTGCAAATTGTCTGCGCCCCAACAGTTGATAGATTTCTTCATAAAAAAGCGCACCTTTGGCGTAGATCACGGTTTCATATTGGCGGCTGCTCTGGAACTCCTTGACAGGCTGGTCAATCATGGTGTCCTCTTCGCGGTGGATCAAGGCATCAACAGGCGTTTGCCAACGACGACTACGCAAGTTATTGGCATTTGCTTGCCCACGCAAAGCCTCATAGTATAATTTCACAGAATATTCGGCCAAGGCTTCGTCCAGCCAAGGCTGATTGACTGGATCGTTATGCACAAGTTGATACCACCATTGATGGGCTACTTCATGCGCCACCAACGTTTCCATATCCTGGCGATAACGATTATACACCTGCGACCCCAGCAGATTCACCTGTGGATACTCCATGCCTCGAAACGTCAGTGGGGCAGGCGCCACACGCATATCACGATAGGGGTAAGGTCCATAGAGTTCAGTGTAAATACGCAAGGCCGCGATAGCATGGTTCAGTGCCGCACGTCCTGCACCTTCATCACCGGGCAGCCAGTAGCTAGTGACACGGGTTCCCTGCGCCTCACTGTGTGCAGATGAAAATTGGGGGCTGGTATGGAGCATGAACTCGCGTGACGGTCCTGTGACCCAGACATGACGCGCATAATCATCGCTAACCAGTGTGGATGTAATTAGTGTGCCGCTGGCGACAGGTAGATGATCGGCGGGGATTGTTGTGGTGACGGCAAAGAGCGAGGTAACGTTGAACGCAGAATCCCCCCGTGCAATTCCCTGCTCCAACCACCAACTCCCTGTGCCAGAAATGGGGCCGGGTTGATAGACAGCTAAGGAGGGGTAGAAGAGGGGTAAGCTGATCATCTGCTGACTGCGGCCAAAGAGCGCATACGTTTGATCCGAGTCCGGCCATGTTGGGATTTGGATGCGCCATCCCATCTCCACCGTAATCCGTTCATCGGGTAATAGCGATTCAAAGAGATCAACACGAACAGCCGTGTTCCCTGCATCATAGACAAAGTTGGTCGGGTCCTGCTCCAGGGACACATTCTGCAGCGTCATCCGCCCCCCATAGTGGTTGAGCATGGGATAGAAGCGAAAGACAAGATCACTCCACGAATCATTGCTGGTGTTCGTGATTTCAATCTGCGCTGTCCCCGTCAACACCTCGCCCGATTGATCGAGCGTGACATCCATGGAATAGACAGGCGCAGTGTCCATCAGCGCCAAATCATCCTGAAATTCTGGGCGCATAGCGGGCGTAAAGCGCAACATGGGGTCTACTTCAGCTGGATTGGATAAACAAGCACTCAACACAAACAACATCAAACTGCCTGTAATGATTGTAAGCCCTAGTTTTGATAATAATTTCATCCGTCACACTCTTCATTTCTTTGGTAAGCCAGTGGTCAGTAGGTCAGTAGGTCAGTAGGTCAGTTATAGATTCTGACCCACCGAATACCGGGGAACCCTCTGGGTCCACCGAATACCGGGGAACCCTCTGGGTCCACCGAATACCGACCTACCGGGGAACCCTCTGGGTCCACCGAATACCGGGGAACCCTCTGGGTCCACCGAATACCGGGGAACCCTCTGGGTCCACCGAATACCCAGAGTATACACCGCAACCGTAATTTTATCCACTTCTTAGAAATCGCAAATTATGTTATAGTAAATCTCATGGAAAATGAAGCACAGACAACAACCTATATTCTCTTGATTCGTCACGGCGAAAACGATTGGGTGGGCAGCCATCGACTGGCTGGACGCACACCAGGAGTGCATTTAAATGAACGTGGTCATCAGCAAACGGCTCAACTTGTCGAAACATTAGCCAAACAGCCCATTCATGCCATCTATTCAAGCCCATTGGAGCGTTGTATCGAAACCGCAGAACCAGTGGCAGAGGCATTTGGGTTGCCCGTCATCACAGAGCCAGGCGTCATTGAGGTTGATTATGGCGATTGGCGTGGCAAGGCGTTGAAAGAGCTATATAAACATCCTGGCTGGAAGCTGGTGCAACATAACCCCAGCAGCTTTCGTTTCCCCAATGGGGAGACATTACGCGAAGTCCAATCCCGTGCCGTAGGGACGCTGGAGCAATTACGCACCAACCATCCAAACCAAACAATTGCGGTCTTTAGTCATGGCGATGTCATCCGCACATCAATTGCACACTATATGGGGACGCCGCTCGACTTGTTTCAACGCATTGTCGTTAGCACCGCGTCGATTAGTGCAATTTCGTTTTTCAATCAACGCCCATCGGTACTATGGGTCAATTATTTGAGTGAGATACCCACACTGGAGATTAAGAAACCAGAGAATAAAAAGGCATGATAAGGTGAGTGATTTATGCATTTTGAATATGACCTAAACCCCGTTGATCACATTATTGCTGATGCTGTAGGCGAACCAGGGAACCGTACATTTTTCCTACAAGGTCGTGCTGGCCGACTGCTGATCACATTGGTTTTGGAGAAGCAAGAGGTTGCCAATTTAGCTGTCAGTCTCTTGCAACTGCTCCAAGAACTTGAGGACAAGTTTGAAGACCTGGAACCAGCAGAGTCGGCGGGCGAAGTGTTATACCCAGAGCATCCATTTGATCCAGATTTTCGTGTCAGCCAATTGATTATTGGCTATGATGAGATGGAAGACATGACATGGATTATTGCCAAAGCACTGATCGTCAGTGACTCTGGCCGTGTTGTCAATCCTGACAGCGAACAAGTGCCTGCGGCGCGGTTTGTGATCACACGCAACCAGGCCAAGGCAATCGGCGAACATGCACTTCGTGTTGTCGGCCAAGGTCGCCCTAGCTGCCCATTGTGTGGTCGCCCCATTAGCGCGGACGGACACTTTTGCCCGCGCACAGATGGACACGCAAAGCATATTTTGTTTTAAAACTGGAGAGCATGAAGTATTATGTGAGTGATTGAATTTTCTGTGAAAATTCGGTTTCTCCGTTATATTTTGTGCTCTTTGTTGCTGAATAGGAAAGTGTAAAATCAGCTTGTCAGCCAGTATGCTGAAGTGCTGACTGCTGAAGTGCTGACTGCTGAAGTGCTGACTGCTGACAAACTGACAAGCTTTTTTACTGATAGAAACCAGTATCACAGATTGACTATCTGTGACACAGGTATCCAACCTGCAATACTGTCCTGTGTTAATTTGCATTACGTTCATTCCGTCTAAAATGTGTCTGAAATAAAACAACTAACTGAACAACAAATTTTACAAGTCTTACAGAAAGGCGAAATCAAAGAGCAAGGACTCTTGCCATATAGCTCTAACCACAGCTTCTTAGTCACGGTTTCCGACGATGATTTGACGCTGCCTGCTGTCTATAAACCACAACGAGGGGAAAACCCATTGTGGGATTTTGAGCGGGGTACACTTTGCATGCGTGAGGTGGCCGCCTATGAGATGAGCAATGGTTTGGGGTGGCAGCTTGTCCCACCAACGGTGTTGCGTGATGGAAAATATGGGCTTGGCAGTGTTCAGTTTTATATTGACAATGACCCTGACGAACATTACTTTTCGGTTGCTGCAGATGCGCGTTTCTCTTCGGCCTTGCGCAAAATGGCTCTCTTTGACTATATCATCAACAATGCCGACCGCAAGAGCGGTCATTGCCTCGTTGGGAAAGATGAATGCATGTGGGCAATTGATCATGGCATTGCCTTTCACAATGAGTACAAACTGCGTACAGTCATTTGGGAGTTTAGTGGGCAGCCCATTGAAGATGCGTATCTGGCGGATTTATGCACTGTTCAAGCCGATCTTGCTAACGAAAAAAGTGACATTGCCATGCAAATGTGTCAACTGATTTCCCGCGAAGAGTACACCGCTTTAGAAACACGACTCCAACAATTAATTCAGACAACAACCTATCCATCGCCCCAACCCTTTGATCGCAATTTCCCTTGGCCCCCTGTTTGATATCCTATGCCACATATTGATATATATCAATTCTTCAAACAGAAAACACTGCAAAATAGTACACAAAAATAGTTTAGCCATATTTTTTGAACAGATGAAGATAAACTAAGGAAACAGTTATGAAACCATCCAACACTCGCACAGCCAGCATACCGACTGTTTTAGAGCATTCACCTGTTCACATGTCTGACAGCCGGCCAAACACGCCAATTAAAGCGGTCGTCATGGCAGGTGGCGAAGGCTCGCGTCTGCGCCCGTTAACGATTGGAAGACCCAAACCAATGGTCCCCATTGCCAATAAATCGGTTATGGAGCATATTCTTGATCTGCTCAAAAGCCATCACATGTTTGAAGTCATTGTCACGCTACGTTATATGGCTGCGGCGATTCAAGATGCCTTTAACGATGGTGGCAATCTGGGGATGCAACTGACCTACTCGGTCGAGGAAATCCCACTGGGGACAGCGGGTAGTGTCCGTCATGCAGCAGAATTGCTCGATGAAACTTTTGTCGTCATTAGCGGCGATGCACTCACCGACTTTGATCTGACTGAGCTTGTCCGTAGGCATAAAGCATGTGGTGCAATGGCCTCAATCACGTTGACCCGTGTACCTAACCCACTGGAATATGGTGTGATTGTCACCGACAACAGCCTTGAAAACGGGGGACGTATCACACAGTTTTTGGAAAAACCTAGTTGGAGCGAGTTAATCTCCGATACTGTCAATACGGGCATTTATATTCTGGAACCAGAAATCCTTGAACTGATTCCAGAAGAAACTGAGTATGACTTTGGGAGTCAGCTTTTTCCAAAGATGCTGGAGGCAGGTTTACCCCTTTATGGACACATTGCCGAGGGCTACTGGTGTGATGTTGGCAATATCAACGAGTATATGCGTGCCAATGCCGATGCCCTCTATGGCCGTGTCATGCTGTCTAAACCCATTGGGACACACATTGGTGGTGACATTTGGGTCGGCGAAAATGTAGAGATTGCCCCGAATGCGCAACTGTTTGGCCCCATCTATCTGGGCAATGGCGTTCAAATTAAGGGTGATGTCATCGTTTCTGGCCCAACCGTCATTCGTGACTACACGGTTGTGGATAACTATAACCGGATTGAACGTAGCATCATCTGGCGCAATAATTATATTGGTGAGTCGTGCGAACTGCGTGGATGTATTCTTAGCCGCCAATCTAGCATTAAATCCCATGCCTCTATTTTTGAAGGGGTGGTTGTGGGTGAAAAAAGCGTGCTTGGCAGCGGGGCCGTACTCCACCCCGATGTCAAACTGTGGCCCAACAAAGAAATCGAGCCTGGTGCGACTGTCAAAGAGAGCGTGATTTGGGGGAACCAAGGGCGACGTTCCCTCTTCAACCGTTTTGGTATTTCTGGTGTTGTCAATGTCGATCTCACACCAGAGTTTGCTGCCAAGCTCGGTGCTGCCCTTGGAGCCAGCTTGCCAAAAAACAGTTTTGTTGCCGTCAACCGTGATGCCCACCGCATCTCGCGCATGATCAAACGCGCATTGATAAGTGGATTACCTTCTACAGGAATCAATGTCTGGGACACAGAGCAGATTGCCATCCCCGTGCTACGCCATTTTGTGCGCAACTCCGAGGATACATCCGCAGGCATCCATGTCCGCCTGAGTCCCTTTGACCAACGCGTCCTCGATATCCGCTTTATGGACAAGAATGGTCTGAACCAAAGCAGCACAGCCGAACGCTCAATCGAACGCGCCTTTTTCCGTGAAGATTTTCGCCGTGCTTATCTCGATGAAATTGGGGCCATTGACTATGCACATAATCCTATCCCTCGCTATAGGCGTGACTTTCTTAACCATGTGGATGTGGAGCGTATCCGTCAATCCAATTTCAAAGTTGTTGTAGACTATTCGCATGGATTGGCCGGGAGCGTATTGGCCGACATTCTCACCCACCTCAACGTTGATGTTGTGCCACTCAATGCACTGCCCAATGAAGGTAAACTGGCAATGCTTCAGGATGAATTCAGGGGCAATATGCACCAGATGGCGCAGATTGTGCAGGTATTAGGTGCTGATTTAGGGGTTCAATTGGATGTCGGTGGAGAGAAAATTTTTATTGTAGATAATCAGGGACATATGCTGGACGATATGACTGCCGCGCTGTTGATGGCGGAGCTGTCGCTCTTTGCCAATCCCGACAATCCAATCGCCGTCACCATCGCCACTCCGAACGCCTTTAATATCGTTGCCAACTGGCACCACGCCTTTCTTCACCGTATCCGTACCAATATGCATAGCATGATGCTGGCTGCCAATAGCCTCAATCCGCTCATCATCATGGATGGCAGCGGCAACTTCATCTTCCCTGATTTCCAGCCCGCCGTCGATGGGATGATGGCAATTGTACGACTGCTTGAATACATGACAATCCGTGAGATGCCTCTGAGTGATGTCCTCACCTATCTACCCCATTCACATATTGCCCACATCAGCATCAACTGCCCTTGGGAACAGAAGGGGATGATTATGCGCTTGCTGTTTGAATCTTACAACGGTACGAATATCGAGCGCGTTGATGGGTTAAAGATTCATGTCAATGAACAAGAGTGGGTTCACATCCGCCCTGTTGCAGAGGCTCCGCTTTTTCATGTGGTGGCCGAGGGCATCAATGAACGGCGCGCCAATGCGCTGGCTGAAGAGTATAGCAGCCAGATTCAATCTTGGATGGCATTATAGGAAACACGAAGACTAGGGGCAAGAAAGATTGGTCAACAACACCTTACACACATTTCGTAGGGACGTACCCTTGCGGTCGCCCTGATTTACACACGGGGGCTGTTTAATCTCTATTAGACCATTACATCTATTAGACCATTACATCTATTAGACCAATCTAGGAACATACAGATATAAAATGACACAGACGATCCATCTTAAAACGAACTCACCAACAGAAACACAGCAAATTGGCGATAAACTTGGTCAAGTACTCTCTGAAATGATAAGAGCCGAAAACATGACCCAGCAAATTATTGCCCTTCAAGGCAACCTTGGCGCAGGCAAGACGACCTTTACACAAGGGTTGGCAAGCGGCTTGGGTGTAGTCGCCCATGTGACTAGCCCAACCTTCACGCTGGTCAACGAATATGAGACGAGCATCGGGTATCCTTTAATTCATGTTGATAGCTATCGGTTGGGTGATTTGTCGGCAGAAAGCGGTGAAGAGGATGAGTCTATTGCGCTGGATGCGGCGACCTTTGGGCTAGAAGAGATTCTTGATGACGGACAGGCGATAGTTGTCATCGAATGGGCAGACCGTGTAGTATCGTTGTTGGATGATGATTATCTGCGTGTGGAGTTGGGTTATCGCGGTGAGTCACTAGATGGGCGGACATTGGTCATGATGGGCATAGGGCGACAGAGTAGAGGCATTGTTTCTAGGATGAAGGCTGACATCGGGTAGCGATCCATTTTACAGAATGCGTAATTCTTTTGACACGCTCAAAAATATGTGCTAATCTGGTGTTTGATTTATTTCTGAAGCCAGTAAACTGGAGGTAATGATGGAACGTGTACTTGAACCAAGGGTTGACTCTTCCGTGATAACAATGCCCCTTCCCCCCACACACACGCAAAGACCTAAATCTTTCATCCAGCCCAAACCAAGCAATGAACCGCAACAACCTTTGTCACCAGAGGAACGGATGCGCGCATCAATTGCACGGGAACGGCCTGCGTGGATCCCCGCACACATCAATGCCAATTGGGATGCTGACCCATATGCCTACCAAACTGAGGAGGAGATGATGCCCGGCGGGATTGTACATGGTGATGGCATGCTTGGATTTGGCAATCTGCTAAAAAAAGTTTTGAAAGATAGTGACTTTCAGCTACTCTTTGATTGTTTTATGATGTACCGCGGTAAAGATGGTGTGCGTCGCCGTATCGGACCAGATATCCTTCTGATACCTGCACAAGAAGAATATCAAATGGGGTCATCTTATGATAGTGAGACGCAGCCAATACCTGTTTGTGCCTTTGAGCTTGTTTCACCCGATGGAGATCAAAAAGACAAAAAGAGTATGAGGCTGTATCTTGAACATCTGAAAATCCCGACCTGTATCCTAATCTATCTTGTGAAAGATGACGGTAAAAAACTACCAAAAGCACGAATTGCGGGTTGGCGACGAAACCCTGAAACGGGGCGCGCCGATAAGGTGAGGCCAGATGCAAAAGGTCGCATTCTCATCCCCGAATTACAAATATGGGTTGGTGTCGAAGGGCAGACGGTCTACGTTCAAAATCAGATGACGGGCGAGGTTGTGTATGACGATGACACCGAACGTCTAATGCGTCAAGCAGCAGAGGATGAGAACCAGAAGTTACGAGAATTATTGCGTCAACATGGCATTTCTCTCTAAACATATCAACATTTAACAAAAATTTATAGGAAGTTATGACTACAAAAGAATTAACACCAGCACGTGTACGGTTTGCTCCTAGCCCCACAGGGTCATTGCATCTTGGTGGGTTGCGCACCGCACTCTTTGATTGGCTCTACGCTCGTCGCACAGGCGGGCAATTTATTTTGCGGGTTGAAGACACCGACCAGAGTCGCTATGACCCCAACAGCTTGAATGACCTGATGATCGGGTTGCGCTGGCTTGGGTTGGATTGGGACGAAGGGCCTGATGTGGGTGGCCCCTATGGCCCCTACACACAGAGTGAACGCAAGGAACTCTACGGACAATATGCACAACAGCTGATTGACAGCGGTCATGCCTATCGCTGTTATGTGACAGGCGAAGAACTGGCAGCGATGCGTGAAGAGCAGAAGGCCAACAAAGAGACGATTGGCTACGACCGCCGTCATCGCAATCTCACCGATGAGCAACGGGCTGCGTTTGAGGCAGAAGGACGCCCCTCAGTGGTTCGTTTTGCTGCACCGCTAGAAGGGACAGTGGTTGTCAATGATGTCATTCGTGGGCGTATTGAGGTGGACAGTGATAGTGTACGTGATCCCGTCATTCTCAAAAGCGATGGGATGCCAACCTATCACTTGGCCGTTGTCATCGACGATCATCACATGAAGATTACACACATCCTACGTGGTGAAGAGTGGATTTCATCTGCCCCCTTGCATCAGCTCATTCATGATGCATTGGGGTGGGAGATGCCGGAAGTCGTTCATCTGCCTGTCATTCTTGACCCCAGCGGCAAGGGCAAGATGAGCAAGCGCAAGAAAGTTGTGGCAGGTAAGGAGTATCTGGCATTGGTGCATGAGTTCATCGACGCTGGCTATGTACCTGACGCCATGTTCAATTTCTTGACCAATGTTGGCTGGAACTATGACGCTGAGGAAGAGGTCTTTACACGCCAACAAGCCGTTGAACGGTTTGATGTCCTTGACATCAACCCATCATCTGCGGCATTGCCCTATCCCAAGCTAGAGTGGATCAACGGTGTCTATATCCGTGAGATGGCTCATGCTGATCTACACGAAGCAATGGTTCCCTATTTGAGCAAGCAGTTGGGCATTGATGAAGAAAAACTACGTCAGAGCGAGGTACTGTCCGAGTTGGTTCCCGTCATCCAAGAGCGCATGAAGTTGCTGACCGATGCCGCTGAGTTGGTCGATTGGGCCTTCAAAGCAGCCGATGAAATTGTGTATGACAACATGAAACTGCTGATTGGACGCAAGCTCGATGCCGCACAGAGTGCTGATGTACTTGACACAGGTTCTGCGATGATGGCGGAACTGCCAGAATTCACCGTTGAGGGGTTGGAAGTAGCATTCCGCGCCAAAGCTGAAGAGCTTGAACTGAAACCAGGCAGTTTCTTTGCACCATTCCGAGGGGCGATTTCTGGCAAAAAGGTGTCGCCACCGCTCTTTGAAAGCATGGTTGCGTTGGGCAAGGCGGAGGTGTTAGCACGGGTGAAGAATGCGGCAGCGGCGTTGCGCGCGCATGTCGCAGCGTCAGAGTCGTAACATGTTGAACGGAAAGATATGGACCTACAACCAAAACATCGGACAATGGTGACAAAGATTCTAAGTGAATATGTTCCCTTTGCGGAAGTGTGGGCATTTGGTTAGCGCGTCAAAGGCGATGCTCGTCATTATTCTGATTTAGATTTGGTCGTTATCGGTGCGGAGAAACTCCAAAAACGCATTTGGTTTCGGCTGCAAGATGCCTTTGAGGAATCTGATTTACCGTTTCGTGTAGATGTGTTGGACTGGTATCGTACCTCTCCCAACTTTCGTAAAATCATTGAACGTCAATATGAAATCATGCAACCACGTCCAGCTTTCTAAGAATGGAAATTAACTTGCCCAGAACACATGGCTGGCAAATCTGGTCAAGTTACACATGACTAGCAGGAATTTTGCTAGTCATGTGTAACACCACAGTCGTTACTTTAACCTGCCCTACGTCGGCGTTTGAACACAACATACACCACAAACAATGTAACAACCGCTAAAATACCCTGTGCAATGGTGCGCTGACGGGAGGCTCTCTTCTGCTCAATCTCCATTTGGGTGACGCGGCAAGTGCCTAATACGCGTTGCGCGGACTGCTGGCGATGTGATTCTTGCAACGCCTGTTGCAAGTTTGCACGAAACTGGTCTGTGGGCTGCACATTGGGTACACTATCGGCCAAATCTTCGGCCAAATTGGTGAGCGGCGTCAAGCCAGGGGCAAGTGCGTTGATGGCTGGGTTCAACTCGGAGAGACGTTTGAAGTGACCGTCCAATACATCCTCTGCGCCCAAATGACGACCATTCCCCATATCAATACCGAACTGTGCATAGGGCGCGGCTGGGTCCCGCGACGTATAAATTTGATGCAGTCGATCCCCTATCATAATCACCTGTAACTGGGCACGCTCCACCCAGTCCGGCATCGGGGGAAGAGATGACACTTCAATCCATTGTGGTAGTTGCATATATCTTTTTCTTACTCCATATTTAAAGAGTGATTAGTGAAGAGTGATTAATGATGAGTGAAGAATTAAATCATGCATACACCATCACACCTCAACACCATCACACCCCAACACTATCACACTATCACACCCACTCACTCCTGCCCGCGATACCCTATCCATCCATGTGATTCCAAATCCTTGCGTAGTGCTGCCAATGTGCGGAAGTAGAGCGATTTAATCGCACTCTCGCTTTTGCCCATCATCTCACCGATTTCAACGTTGGAGAGCCGGCTGCTAAATTTATAGATGAGCAAATCACGGCGATCATTGGGCAAACGGTTGATAGCCTCCCACAGGGCTTCGTGGCGTTCCTCCGTCTCTACCCAATCTTCGGGCAGATCACGGTCTTCGCTGTGCCACCAGAGTTTATCAATCGACAACAGACGGCGGCGGCTGCGGTCACGATGCCAGTTTGCCACCAAGTTATGGGCGATGCGAAAGAGCCACGCCGAAAAGGGTAGCCCACGATCCTCATAGCTTTCCAGCTTGTTAAGCGCACGGTAAAAGGTTCGAGCAGTTAAATCCTCCGCATCCTGTGCATTCCCCACGCGGTGATAGATGTAGGCATAGATGCGGTCCACATAGCGTTCATACAGTTCACCAAACGCATTTGAGTCCTGCTTGGCGCGTTCAATCAACAACGATTCGCTATTGGGGGCAGGATTCAACACTGGCGATGCTGTGTCATTGTTTATCTCAGCATTGTTTATCTCAGCATCGTTTATCTCAGCGTCCTTACTACCAGCGTCGATAGCATCTTCTACATCATCATCCAAGTCTTCATCCACTGATACAGACTGCGATTCATGCCATCCAGTTCCCTGTACGCCAAGTCCATGTGCGCTGGTTCCTGAACCAGCGAGAACTGCTTCCCCCGCCAGTTCACCACTGGCAAGCTGTTCATCTAACTCCGCAATCAGTTCGGTGGCAAACGATTGCGAGAATGGGCTACCCACATCTGCGGGATTACCTGAATTTTCACTGTTTGTTTTAGAAAGTCTTCGTAAAATCAACGTGTATTCTTCCAATTTATTTCAAATATCAACATGACTGTTCTTACAATACGTAGAAACTACATAGAAGACTCAACTCATGTTTGTGTCTTACTTATGAGTAACACTGCTCAATGGATATAGTAGCGTTCTTTATCTTACCAGCATTCTGGCATATTCTACCAAATCAAGGTACACTAAAACTGTCTATGATAGTATTATCAAAAAAGTAGGTATCCAAAAGTTAGGCCGCTCCACACAAATAGTTACCTGTGGAGTAGGCAGTCTCTAATGCTGATGTACCCGTGTAATACCCGCATAGAGATTGCCAACTCCGCGATTCTATATGCATTTTTTTGTGGAATGGTCTTAGATAAGGAAAACTTGATGACGAAGATTTTACTTGTTGATGATGAGCCAAATATTGTTGAATTAAATGAGATGTATTTATCATCGGAAGGCTATGAAATTGCAACCGCCACTGATGGTATTGAGGCGTTGACAGCTTTTCGCATAGAAAAACCAGACCTGATTGTACTCGATGTGATGATGCCCGATTTGGATGGCTGGGAGGTTTGCCGACGTATTCGTGAAGAGAGCGATGTGCCTATCATCATGCTGACCGCCCGTGGTGAAGATATTGACCGCATTGTGGGGCTGGAGATGGGGGCGGATGACTACATGAGTAAGCCTTTTAATCCGCGCGAACTGCTTGCTCGTATCCGCTCCGTGTTGCGGCGCGCTGCCCGTCAAGCCGAACCCAACGCTACCGAAACAAGCAACCTCATTGAATTGGGCGATTTGGTGCTAGACCCAGACCGCCACGAAGCGAAGGCGGACGGTAAGTCGCTTCAGTTGCGCGGCAAAGAATTTGAATTGCTCCACTGTTTACTCAAGAATCAAGGCATTGTCATGAGCCGTCAACAACTGCTGGATTTGGTGTGGGGGTATGATTATTATGGTGAAACCCGCACAGTAGATGTCCATGTCGCCCAATTGCGCAAAGAACTGAGCCATAGCAATGTACAGATTGAAACCGTGTGGGGCGTTGGCTATAAATTAGTCGTGAGTTAGTCATGATCAATC
>JBCCFC010000233.1:0-13277 GCA_039029935.1 Chloroflexota bacterium | reverse complement strand
GTTGCATTGTCCCTCCTCTATGTGTCAGCACGAGAACAAACAGCCTTGCTCAAGCCGTTTTGTCCGTGCCTGCTCAATCTGACATGGTTTTATAATGGTTGGGTGATTTTGAAAGTGTATCTGCTCAATATGCAGCGGTAATCGTAGTGGTTTGATATATCAAACCTGTACTAGCCCCAACTTCTTGAGCAGATACTTGAAAGTCATCATTTAGCTTTTTGATGTCTATATTTCCATGAACCCTGTGTCTACCTCGCTATCAATTTCATGTAGATCAACGAGCGTCAGGTCAAGATAGACCATCGTCAACGACAAAGAGGATTGTGGCAGATTGCCTTGGCGGGTCAGTTGCTGAATCACCAACATCGCTGTGGCTCTCGCATCCTCAACTGTTTCGCCATGCACATTCATAGTCACGCCATCCACCATTAGCGACTTGATGGTGGCAACACAGGCATTGTCAAATTCATAGACGGCATCCACAAAGAGGCCGTTGAACGACAATGGTCCTTGGTGCAATGATGGCGGGATGTTGACAATTGATTGTGGCAGCGATGATGGGTCCTGATTTATTGGTTGTATTGACATTTGTTCCTCCTTACTATCACCAATTCTGGTGTACAAATTCTCTTGGTCCACCTAAATGACGGGAAACAGCGGTTCCTGCTCAAACCCACCTTGTTGTCTTTTACCCAACACGATAGGTTCGTTTATTACCGATGAGATAGAAACCGTGACTGTCACCCGATGTGTGTCATTGACCACTACATGAAACGTCTCTCGCAGAGGTGGGTAGACAAAACAGTAGGTGCAGACATAATTCTCCGCTGCTTGTTCAACAGAGGATGCCGATATCTTCATAGAGTCGCCCTGTTGGTCTTCAGCCAACCGCACTTGATAGGTTGATGTTTGGGCAGAATGACTTGGATTGTTTTTCTGGTCCATTTCAGTGTTCCCTTGTGGATACATCAGGCGTGACAAAACAAAATGTAACGCCTGATATATCCACACCTATCAAGCTGACATCGGCACGGCATCTTGGACGGGCAATGCTGTAGGAATACCAACCTGCTCTGCAATGACAATCTCAGCAATATCGGGCAACACATCGCTCAGATCATGCCGCTGAAATGTCAGTGTCATCTCAATGGATTGTCTGATGAGGACAATACTGGTGACACGGTTATGGGCAACAGCCTCGGCAGGAATCGGGGCAATCCATGCATCCTCATCACAGTACACAACCACTCGGTCCTTCTCGGTTGCGCTGACATCGTAGATGCTATGGACGATGAGTCGTCCTTCACCCTTGATGGCTTGATAGATGGCAAGCTCAAAGGCGGTCACCATGCCCTTTGTTTTGAAGGCATCTCGGATGGTCGTCGGTGCAATGGTGACAGCGACTGTATACGTCACAGGGTTTACTTGTGGTTTGTCCTGTGTACATGTTCTGGGGGCATTCTGCTCAAGGGCAAAGGCGAGGCTCTCATCCCATGTCATCGTTTTTTGTGTGTGGTTCATACAAAGCTCCTCAATCTTTTATCAGATAGCGATCAGATAGTCTTTGGTGTTGTGAGATTAGAAACAAAGCACATGGCTTCACAAATGTGAACCAGTCCCGGCGAGGCTTTCCCAATGTGACCGCTCCCCTCTGAGAAACCTTCTAAATCCTCCCGCTCTCCGGGAGGTCGGTGACTGATAGGGACTCGTCGGGTCGTTAAATCGCTAAATCGTGTCAAGTTCTTCTCAAAGAAGAGGCACACGCTGCCAGTCATACCATTGGGATTTTTGGCAATGATGATATCGGCCAGATTTTTGTGGTCGGTGTCTGCGATGTAGTGTTCTTCTCGATAGATAAACATCACAATATCGGCCTTTCTATCGAGCCTGCCCACGTGTTGTAAATCAGCGAGAATAGGGCGTTTGTCAGCACGGTCTTTACCCACCAACTCTAATTGACTCACGATGATGATGGGGATATTCAACTCATCAGCGAGTTTCCGAAACGCATCCACAAAGTAACGCATCTCCTGCTCTGGTGAGAGAGAATGCACCAAGCCAGCGACTCTCACTAACTGAATGACGTCAATCACGAGCATTTCCAATTCACCCTTGGCACATGCTTGTCGTGCATAGGTGCAGATGCGAGCCATTGTGGCAGGTGCATCATCCAAACGCAGCGGCTTTTGAGACAGTAAGTCAGCGGCTCTCTGCATCACGACCCACTCTTCTTGGCTCAATTCGCCTGTGTAGAATTTTTGGCTATTGATACCTGTATCCATTGCAATGAGTCGTCTTATATATCGCTCTGCGGTCGTTTCTAAGCAGAACAGAGTGATATGGATATCTGTCATCGCCAGAGCGTTTTTGACCATTGTGAGGGCAAGGCTGGTTTTGCCCATACCCGAATGCGCAGCGATGACGATAAGTTCACCCTTTCTAAACCCGCCATCCAGCATCTCGTCAATCAGCTTGAACCCTGTTGAAATTGTGTTGTTTGTATTCGCGTTGTGTGTATTGGCACTGTTCTGGGTTGTGTTTGTTGAATCCTGATTCATAATAGACTCCTATCTAATACAAAAATATAGACTATACGTCCTCTTGTGCAGCCAACTCTGGTGCATCTGCAAGGGTATGGTATTGTGGACTCATGCGCTGGATGATGGTTCCCTGTGCGCCAGACCGCTGCTTGGTCACGCGAATATAAGTTTTGTTATGACGGCCACCGGGACGGATGGACCATTCGCCATTGGGGAACTTCTGGCCGTTTTTGCAGTATTTGCGATAGAGCATAATGGTCTCTGTGGCAGCTTCATTCTTTTGACCGGAGCCACGCACGTGACCGATGTGTAAATCAGCCGGATCGATATCGGCGGCACTCTTGTTCATCTGGTCAAGGGCATAGACACGACAGCCAGTCGCTTCACCGAAATTCTTGAACGTATGGGCATCCATTGCCTCCAAGGTTTCAAGGTTGAATCCTTTGGCACCATTCTTCTTGACTAATTGGAGGTGATCAACGATTAACGCTTCCGCACCAGAGGCTCGCGCCATGCTGACAATTTCGGTAGCCGTTTTGCCCGGACAATGGTAGTATTGGATTTGACCGGGCAATGCTTCATAATCCTGCATAGCTTGCAGGATGTGGTCTATTTTGTCGTTATCGTTTTTGTATTTGCCTTCTTCGATTTCACGGATGGTTATTTTGACCCAGCGCGAGAGACGACGATTGACCATGAGTTCGTGATTGATTTCCAGATGGGCAAACAGGACATGAACACCACGAGCCGCCAGTGTCTCTGCAATCATTTCGGCAATGATGGTTTTGCCTGCACCAGACGGCCCCGATAGCCAACAAAAGGACCCTTTTCTGGGTGGGTCGATGAGTTCATTCCATGAATCCCAAGGCCAAGCAAAGCGCAAATAGTCTTCTCTGGGTCTGTTCATATATTGATCGAGGAGACCGTGCTGGAAGGGAAAACTTTCTCGCCACCCCATGATCTGTTTGCGTCCATCCTTCATGGATGTGCCATCCAACAACCCTTGGGCGTTGGTATACAACTCTTCAACCGTAACCGTATCGTCAAACGCTTTTTGGACGAGCTTGGTGGCCTCGGTGATGAGATGACGCCGCTGGTAGTCCCGATAGACAATCTCCGCATGATGGGTCGCATAAAGCCCTGTTGGGGTGTTCATGATGCATTCCGACAGGTAGATTGAATCGACCTCGATGCCCAGCTCACGGCCACGATCCTCCAGTGTAAACGTGTTGATGGGTTCGTTACGGCGATCCAAATCTTCGATAATCATGTAGAGCTGTTGGCAGGTCGGTAGACCAAAACACGCCCAATTAAACTCAGGGATTTCTTTGACGATATTTCGAGGGGTGTCTGGGTCAATCAGACAGGCACCAATCATGAGTTGTTCGACTCTGGCGTTAATCAGTAGTTTCGGTTCTTCAACATGGTCGCCATCACTATGGTAGCTGTCACTGTGATAGCCGTCTTGATATTGATATTCCAAATCGTACATGGTGTCTCTCGCTTACACTCGTTATGCCCCAATGCTTTCGCTATGCTTCGATGCTTTCATTATGCTCCAACCAGTGGTCGCCATCCTGTTGTGGCTGACGCTGGTTCATAGTCGATGATTTCGGGTTCGTTTGCCTTTCGTTCAGGGAATTGGATATGCAGGTTCTCAGCCGCTTTTGTGCTTGCGTACTCCAATAGCCCCTTGGCTGTAATGGTGGTATAAGCGGCTTTGGGGTTCAGGGTTGGGTCTGTTGCATCTCGGTAAAGGTCCACAACTGTCTCTTCTGTGGTGTAGCCGAGTTTGGCGAGGTTGTCTTTGAGCAAGTTTGCCCCACCAATATACCGCTGCACCTCGCTCGTTTTGAGCATGGCGGTTTGGCCGAAAAGCTGGAGAATGGCTTTGGCGATGGGATCCATGGCGGCTTGGGTCTGCTGCGTGTTGAGGTATTGACTGGCAACTCTCAGGAGAGTCGTTGTGTCCTTGAAGCAGCCCTCAATACTGACAGGCCATTGCCCCTGCGTATACACCCAAAATGCATCTCGGCCTTCAGGATTGCGGAATGTATCATCCATGTCCAGAAGACTTGAAAGAGCATTTTTGGCTTGATTGAGCAGTTTGTCGCCTTCAATGGTGTTGAGATTCGCAGCCGTAGCCGTGCCAAACCATGCCAACAGCTGGTCCGTGCCTTCACTAAACTCTTTGAGGCTTAGACCATAGCGGTTGGCAACTTGTCGATGTTCGGCGGCGTCAGCGTGGAGACGGTCGTAGCCTTTGTCGTAACGGGGTTGAGGGTGATTAGGATTTTTGAGGTAGGCAAGTGGGTCTGGGATGGCATGGGTTACAGGTTGCTGGGGTTGATTTTCTGAGTCCGGCTTTGGCAGGAAAGAGGGAGAGGGAGAGAGTGTGTGATTGCCTGACCGTCGCGCGCGTGGTTGATCTGGATCTTCTCTCTCTTCTAGTCTTGTCTTTAATCTTGTATATATATTCTTGTTATTTGTATCGGCACCCGTGTCGATAGGGGTATCCACACCCGTGTCGATAGGCTCCCCCTCGTCGTGGGGTATAGGGTCGCCTGTGTCGATAGGGGTATCGACATCGGTGTCTATAGGGCTATCAACATCGGTGTGTATAGGGCTATCGACACCCATGTTGATAGGGCTATCAACACCCATGTGTATAGGGGTGTCAGCATCCGTGTTGATAGGGGTATCGACATCGGTGTGTATAGGGGTGTCAACACCCGTGTGTATAGGGGTATCGACACCCATGTTGATAGGGGTGTCAGCATCCGTGTTGATAGGGGTGTCAGCATCCGTGTTGATAGGGGTATCGACACCCATGTTGATAGGGGTATCAACACCCGTGTGTAGGGGTATCGACATCGGTGTTGATAGGGGTGTCAGCGTCCGTGTTGATAGGGGGATCGACATGGGTGTTGATAGGGGTATCGACACCCATGTTGATAGGGGGATCGACACCCGTGTGTGTAGGGGTATCGACATCGGTGTTGATAGGGGTATCGACGCCCGTGTGTATAGGGGTATCGACGCCCGTGTTGATAGGGCTATCCACACCCATGTTGATAGGGTCTATGTAGTAACTGCCATAATGGATGGGATAGGTGATTTCGGCAACCCGCTCTGGGTTGACGCTGATGAACATAACGTTGTTGTAGCGTTTTCCCCTCACGTTAATGGTGCGGAATTCTCGGTTGATGTAGCCCTCCTTGACCAAGTAATCACACGCTCGTGTCACGTCTGATTTGGTCGTGTCAAGAATGGTCATGAGGTCAGCATAGCTGATTTGCAGCATATCTCCATAGAACCGCTTTGAGCCATCTGGTTTGGGTCTGTACCAGTAGCTAAACTTGGCTAAACAGCGGATAGCTGTGTGGTATGTTCGAGGGGTTTTGCCATGCTTTAAATGACGGCTCCACGAGTCTGGGGTGATGTCGCCTGTCATTTCCAACCCGGCCATTTGCCGAATAATCGTATAGGCCGTGACAAATTCAATTGCATGTTCATTGCTCATGATTGTGTACTCTCTGATACAGCCACGAATCCACAATGGATTGTTGCTCTTCTATCTGAATTGGGCTTGATGCCCAGAAATCTAAAATAAGGTCTGGCAGTGTGCCGATGATGGTTTTCATGATGATTTAGGCTTTCCCGCTACGACTTGCAGACTTACGATGTGGGTTTGTGACAAGGCCAGCTCGCCTCGTTTAGCGCGCCATCCAACTAATTTTCTGAATTATTTAATGTGTATTGGATTGCCAAGGTTGCAACAACACCAAAGATGATGCCGATGGCGATACCTGTCACCATAGATGTATAAATGTGATACATATTTTTCCTCAAAACAAAATGCATGATTATATCTCCACATGTCTTCTCATCCTCATCTGACTCAAGGGTTGTCTTGGATTGCGTTCCCGACAACGCTGGCTATCTCTTCTGGTGTATGAGTAAAGGCGTCTATGTGATTCGTCTCCATCGCTTCAAGAATATCGGCAGCGTGTACTTGTTGTCCCAACAGGTTGTGGATGGTATTGACAGTGGTCTCAATATGACTTCGACAGACAAATGGGCAAGCATGGGATTCAGCGTTGTCTGCACCCAATTCGCATCGCTTATACTGGGCCAGCCGCTTCTGATACCGATAGTCGTGGTATGTCTGTTGGATTGTCTGCAAGTAGTGGATGAGTCTGGGTAGAGATTCAACCTCAATGGCGAATCCGAGCCCATCCTTCTGGACGGCAATGCGACCGTTGGTGCGGATACCGACTTCCATCGTGCCATATCTCATGGTTGATAGAGCATAGTCTTCGATGAAGGACTTGAGAAAATAGGGTGCTTGTGGCTTGCCCAATGCACCATTGGGAAAATGTGGAATGCTGGCCTGCTGAAAGCTCTGCCAGTAGGCACTGGTTTCGTCATTGGTGGTGAGGTCCGTCAGCACCTCAACCCGATTTTCCGTTTGGTCGGTGAGCCATGTCTCGACCCACGCTTCGATATACATAATGATCTCCTTGTTACAAAACAAAACATAGGAATGGCGATTAAATAACTTACCCGTTGACAGGACTGGCAAATCTGGTACGATACACTGGTCCTGCACGACAATTTGCCAGTCATGTTTGTGTATATTCATTAATCGCTGTTCCATAACGCCATGCCGGATATAAAAACTGCCCGACTTTTAGCGTCTATCCACTGGTTCACTCACATAATAGTGATGCAATGTAGGTGGGATGCCGTTGGTGGCACGGATACTCCAGAGCAGTTCTGGATATCCTTTGAAGCCCATACGTCGGCATAATCGCACAATGTCTGTGTCGACCACGCCTATGGTTTGGGCCATTTGCACCAATGTCATCCGGGGCAACGAATCATAATGTTCAATCATGAATGTGGCGACAATGCCTTGGCTACCTGTGATGCCAGTGCAGTGTCGTCGCATCTCTTTTCTAAGCATCGTATATCTTCCCTTTTCCTATGCGTCCTCCAGTTTGAACCGGATGCCCGATTCATAGAGGGCAATCATGTTGACAACGATTTCGCCAAGGTTGCTTGGCAGCTTGCCATATTTGTTCAAGGGAATGTTTAGCGCAATGACCTTGTTTGTGATTGTCTTGATTAATACTTTGATATGTCCCTTGGCCGTGTGTTCGATTGACTTGAGGTCAAACTCAAAGTCGTGCTCTTTGGCAAGTTGCATAAATTGTGCGGCGATGGCTTGGCGACGTAGTAGATCGCGCTTTTGATAGCGTTGCTCTCTGGCCGCTTCTTTGTCGGCATATTCTTGGATGGCAACCACCAGTGCTGTCAGCTTCATCTAAGTTTGAGATGGGGTATTCGTCTTCTGGCACTCGTAGCATCATGTGAGCGGTGATGGGTTCTCGTTCGATGCGGAACTGGGTTTGTATCCGATGGCGTTTGATATTTAATAGAGAAATCAGTCTGGGTTCGTGATCGTTGGCTTCTTTTTCATGGTCATCTCTTCCCCACAACGCTACTTTACTGACCTCGACATCAAGACGGTGTAGATGTTGCGCGATGGCTATGGAAGAGGTTCTTCGGCTTCCGACAACCAGTGGCGTGTCGCCTTTCAAACACCGATGGATAAGTCTCTGTTCAACTCTTTTTGGTAGCTTGCGGCTCATTGTTGGTTCATCTCCGTCTCCTGCTACATCAAATACAAACTGCTATGCTTTTCATCTCGACCCATCAGCATGGCATACCCCATCTGCACATTGACGACTTGGAGCGATGCGCCTCGTTCCATCGCATGGGCCGCATGAGCCAGCCGTAGCCAAAAGGGTGATTTACGCGTGAAACCGATCTGGCTGAGTCCGGCTTGTGCCGTTTCCCATAACTCGCACTCGTCAATACTCGTGATTGGCTCCGACTGATTTCGCAGCACTTGTTCGAGATAATGTGCCTTTCTGGGTGGAATCCTAAAGGATCGATTTTGGTCGGTTGTAGAGAGATGCCCACAAACGATGTTGGACCTGCGCCAGTTGATTTGCGTCAGTTGTTTGGGTTTCCCGGCAGTGTAATACATTAACCGTAACAGTGCGTTGGCACGTCTCTCTTTTCTTGAACCATTGATCCCATCTGTCAGCAATTTCTGAATCTTGGCATATGTCGGGGTGAAGTCGAGGATTTCATGGGCAGTTGGCATTGGGTCAATACCGCCATGTACATCCCTATATGCCGCCCTCCCCCAACGTATCCATGTGCGTATATACTGATATTTGGTCGTCGATGACAATGCCATTTGGTTTTGCAGTTCAAAGGCAGAAATGATAAAGTCACCCTGTTCTGGCCTACCCGTTGGCGGCAGCGTCTGGTTGAGAACCGCTAGATGTCTGCGATGAGAACGGATGGTTTGCTTTGCGATGTTGCGTTGTGATAGTTGATGGAGCCATGCTTCTTGAGCGGCAAGGATGTCTGTATTGTTGGTCTTGTGCATCAGGCACTCCTTCAAATAATCCGTAAAATTGAGCGGTGTCAATCGGGCTTTGGGTCTATAAATCTGTCTTGAATTATGAGTGTTTGTCTCTGTTGGGAGGCTGGCTGGGAAGAGCGATAACTGCTGTTTCAGTGTTTTATCGCGTTTTTTTGCGTTTCTCACAGTTGTATTCTTCAATTTTTATGATAGAATAAAATAAATCTTACAATACTACTGACATACACGACGGGTTATCCATTTCCTGATGGGCATGGTAATGGCGACGTTGACTCCCTGATTTTTTGCGTTGGCGATAGGCTTTCTGGCGGCAACGGTGTGAGCAATATTTCTGTTTACGCCCAGTTTCATGCTGTTCGTTGGTGAACTCATTGCCACATTGCTCACAGGGATCGGTGCGTCCAATTTGGGCTTTGCCCATGGCCGTTGAAAATTTCGATGCCAGTTCGATGTGACCACACTCGGACAGGGCCATCAGGATTTGATTGGAGAGCTCTGGTTCAAGTCGGATAGCGATGTAATTGGTGTCTTGTTTCATGGTTGCCTTGATGTTATGTAGCAATGGCTGGCACAGAATTGTTTGCTGGCAAACATGGTTCACTGATAGCAACAGGCTCTGTTTGCGTATTGTCAGCAATACATGGTGACTTTATCGAGGTTGGAGACACCCGCGAAATAATGCGTCTATATGTGGGTTGGACTGTTGTTGGCGTCAGCCCCACAGGCTGGATAAATTGCCAGATACTATTGATAAGTGCGAGTCTGGTTTCAGACTCCTGTTGTGGACGACGAAATGTATGTTTCATAATCTACACCCCTTCCTATTGCAGTTGGATGATGAACTGTTTTGGCGTTTGACACGCCTCTTCCTGTGCGGTCATTTCAATCAAGGCACAAGGAATTCTGTGTTCATCCGATCCATCCGTGGCGTTTGTCATCAGAAACTCTCGCCATTTGCGCTCTGTATATGCGTCAAAATCACGATCTACACAGGCACGATAGTAGTTGCTAGGGTTTGTGTTCTTGTCTTGAAAGAGGGTTGTCATTTTGTCTAGTGTTGATTGATTGACCTCAATAGTGAGTTTTTTTACGGTTGTCGATGCTTGAGCCATTTATTCCCCTCCTTTTTAAATTATTCACATCTCGACCCGATAAAGGGCGCAGGCCCTTTATCGGGCTAATAACGCCATGATACACCAATTTAGGGCAATTGTCAATATCTAAATATGGATTTCATAGTGTTTTTCTATATTTTCCCCAAAAACGGGCTTTGAGGTAAAAATAATAATATGAAACATGGTTTATTTACCAAGTAATTGAGAGGCAAACATGGCTGATGATAGTCGTCAAGTGATTGTAGAACGTGTTGTTGCTGCCCGAAAAGAGGCTGGTTTAAATCAATCTCAACTAGCGAAACAAATGGGTGCTGGTAAAACAACAATTCAAAGATATGAGGATATAGAATCCGTTCCTTCTGCATGGGAACGACTAAGAGACATGGGGGAAATTCTCAAACGGACGCCAGGGTATCTTATTGGCGCATCTGATATTCCTTGGTTATCTGATAAAGATGAGAAGCTGCTTTCATGGTTTCAATCATTAGATATCTATGCACAATCATTATTCTTAGATTTTGCTGAAACATTTTTAATCCTTGACGAAGAGGGGCGGCAGGAAATAATAGAAGCCGCTAAAGAGCTATCACTCCTGAATACAGAAGAGGCAAAGGAAACAGCGTTACGCAATGCGGCTATGGATCTTGCTGCGAAGTTTGCGGATGGCGAGTTGGCTTCGCACATTTTGAATGCTATCGAGCAGTTTTATGTTGAGCGCGTCAACAACACCGAGTGACGTGTTATCCTCGGCTTCTTTAATGGCTGCGATGAGTTTTAGTGTAAAAATGACGTTGATGGTCCGACGGTTGGGGGTATGAAGTTGGTCTTGATTAGGGCAGAGTTTCGTCTGCATCATATGATGTAAGACGTTTGGCGTAGGCCGTAGGTTATGCGTAAATCGAATGGATGTGCGTTTTCTGTGCGATTTTTTCTGATGTTCTGTAAATTTTTGGCATTTAGTTTTCAATGCTGGACATTTATTCTTGTAATTTTCTTTTCCATAAAAAACGTGTACTATTGAGCGATAAATTTCCGGCGAGGTCATTCAAAACCTCGCTATTTTTTAGTTACGAAACAAAACGTAACGCCACCTATTCCGATGCAAAATCAAACGTTGAATTATGATTTGAGACCGCTCTGTACAAATTGGTCGATTGATTGCTTCATGCACGTTGTGAAATCAAGTACAATAAGCCAATCACAAAGGGGAAAGGACTATATGACATATGGCAAAACAGAAAAAGCAAACTTCAACGAAGAAACGAGAGCCAGTCTCCGAACATCCTTTTGACGAACGAGCGAAGACGTTCTACACACAACATCACCAAAATATGAAACTGCGCTCAGGTCGCCAGTTTGAGGTCTACTCACGCGCGCGGTCGATTGATGTATTAACCGAATGTACTGATGAGGAACGCCAAATACTGAACGATACCTGCTTTGCACACTACCAGCGAGTCAACTCGTTGGAACTCAAAGGGCCACATGACGCGTTGACACCAACTGACCTCACACAAATTTTATCTCGCTCATGGGGTATATCGGGCAAGGATAGAGTTGAGAAAAAGGATGAGGGTAATGTTGAATTCTTGAGCAAAGAGACGATTCAAGAAATCGCAGAAGACCCAACGCTTCGGACGATTACCATTCTTTGTGTGACTCGTCCTGATAACATCTTGGATTCACCCAAACTGAAAAAGGGCTATGACTTCAAAGAAACAGATGAATCGGGCGTCTATTTGTCTGGAAAACTTGCGATTCCGACACGGATTATCCACCCTGATGAGTTGGACTTGGTGCCTAAAAATTATCCGTTGTTAACGTTGGCAAGAGGGAAGAAATTGCAACAATTTGTGGAGATATGCATCGAGAAAAAGATGGATTACTATCTCCAGTTTATTGCGGATATTATCCCGACAATGGAGTCATCTGAAATTTTTGTTCGATTAGTGGAGGTATTTAGAATGAATGTAATGACAATTGAACCGCAGACAATAACATATTTTAATCAGATGTTGGCTGATATACCAGAATTGATGCAACTGTCTGCAATACAAGATTTTATGGCAAGCGAAAAGAAACGCGCCGAACTGCGCTCAGAACAAAAGATGTTGATTCGACAACTTTACCGCAAGTTCGAAGATGTCCCAGATGATGTTATCGAGCTTATTGAAAGCACAACTGAGAGCTATCTAATCGAAGAGTGGTCACTTGAAATCTTAACGGCTGATTCATGGGAAGAAATTTTTCCAGACATTGAGCCATAACCCAAGCAATTATCGGTCCATACGATACGCGCGTCATGTATATTCTCACAAATGTCATTTGATAGTAAACTCTAAAAAGGTCATGTTGTGATATAATAACGAATAGTTCATTGATAATATGAGCCTATCGTATGAAATGGAGGGCGATAATCTGATGATGCCTTACACGCTTCCCATCAAAGAAGCAGAAACCAAAACATTGATCGAATTGGTTCAATATGCACAAACAAATCGACGGCCATTGATATTGACACAAGAAAACCCTGCCGAAACCCTCGCTATTTTGTTAAGCCCTAGTCGATTTGAGGACTTGGAACGCAAAGAACGTCGTCTATATCATTGGCAGTTGATCCATTTGCTCCGTGAAATTGAAAAAATGGAACAGCATTGGGAGGATGGCTCTACACAAGAACTATTTGTCAAAAATTTTCCAGAAAGCACCTACGAACTTTGGAAATTGTGTCCAGAACCAATGAAGAGAGCTTGCTTGTCATTGGACCTTGCCGCGCAACGTCTTCGTACTGAAACCCTTACACATGACAAAATGACTGCATTACGATATTTGATTGAATTAATTCGCCAAGGTGAATCAGATAAGGACATAATTTGGTCAGCTAAACAAAAGTTGATATCAGCAGGATTGCCACCACGCTTGGGGGGAAGTCGCGAATTAGTTGAATTGTATATGGAAGAATTGTAAACACAGTCTCCAACAGTTGAAGGAGGCAAGCATGATTTTTGTAGAAACATCTATCCAAATTCAAAGAGCTTTAGCGGACTTCCCAGAACAGGAAAAACTGGAAGCACATATCGAAACTCTCGTTCCCGACCTATAGAGAGTCTTGAAAAAGTAGGCAAAGATGTAGGGTTGTATTTATGTCAAATCTTG
>JBCCFC010000232.1:0-13279 GCA_039029935.1 Chloroflexota bacterium | reverse complement strand
GTTTACTTTTTTTCAACCCTTTCGTCAATTTCTCATCATGACAGATTTAATGCATCCTTTCAAGCCTTATAATTCAACATGTATGCTGTGACATATATGCTCTCCGACAGGCTGCTAGAGCTACGCAAATCATTGCTCGACCCCAACGATACGCTGGCATTGGAGCGTGTTGTCGGTGAAAATACGCTGCTCCAAATCAACTTCTTTAGCATCGGTCTACGCGCAGGGCAGGCCGTCTGCCGCATCCACATTCGCAACGCCAAAGGCCGTCCCGATGGCTATGGCACAGGCTTCATGGTCTCCCCGACACTGATGCTCACCAATCAACATGTGCTGCCTAGCGCAGACTATGCACGGTTGACACTCGTCGAGTTCAATTTTGAGCTGGATATGGACTTTGAACCCAAACCGACACACTACTTTAAGTTAGCACCGGAACGTTTCTTCTTTACCGATGAAAAACTAGACTTTGCGCTGGTCGCCGTCAACCCACTGAGCAAAAATGGCACACGTCTCTCGGAATTTGGTTTCTTGACGTTGACCGAAAAGTCGGGCAAGGCACTCGCCAGTGAGTTTGTCAGTATCATTCAGCACCCCGAAGGCTCGGATAAACAGATTTCAATCCGTAACAACCGCGTCCTTAATCGCTTTGAATCCTACATCCACTATGAAGCGGATACCCTGCCCGGCTCGTCCGGTGCGCCTGTCTTTAACGACCAATG
The DNA here is from genome assembly GCA_039029935.1 of Chloroflexota bacterium. Taxonomy (GTDB): domain Bacteria; phylum Chloroflexota; class Anaerolineae; order Caldilineales; family Caldilineaceae. Next base: position 12,557 of record JBCCFC010000232.1, on the reverse strand, counting down.
GCAGGTCGTGGCACTCCATCATGCGGGTGTACCCAAGAAATCGGATGGATGCATCCTCAAAAAGAATGGCGAAGCCTATGAACGTGGCGACTCACCCGATGATGTGCAGTGGATTGCCAATGAGGGTATCCGTATCAGCTCCATCTTTGAATGCCTCAAAGCCAAGCAAAAGTGGGACCCCAGCGAGGTTCGTCTGTTGGAAGAGCTAGGCACATACTCCAACAGCAATCTTCACGAAACCATTGCGACCAATATCGAAGACCTCAATATTTTGGTCAGCAATGACTCTGCCAAGCGACCTGCCAGCCCTGACATCAAGCCCATCAAGATTGATGAATTGGTGGCGATGTTGGAAGATGACGAGACCTCTGAGCAAGATTTGGCCGCCTACTTCACGCTGTCGCAGAAAGAATCGCGCGGGATGGACCCACTCTTTGAGGTTAACCAAGAGTTGGTGGTAATGACCGATTCGCTCAAATTGCATGAAAGTGCAACGCTACTCAACTCTGCCAACTGGATTGCAAAACGCACCCGTCAGAAGCTTTATCGCCAGAAGACGGCCAAGCGTGGCAACAAACCCATCAAAATCATGTCCGAAGGCGACTCGTGGTTTCAATTCCCCTTCATCCTCCACGATGTCATCGATCACCTCATGGCCGAACCCGACTTTGCCATCATGTGTTTTGGCGAGGCAGGCGACCTGCTGCGTGACATGGTTGCCAAAGCCGAATTCATTAGTGCCATCGAAATCGAGCAGCCCGATTTCTTCTTGTTGAGTGGCGGTGGCAATGATCTTGTGGCTGACCGGGGGCTGAAAAAATATCTCAACCCGTTGGGTGATCAATTTGAGCCACGTTTCCTCATCGACCGTCTTGCCTTTGCCCAGTTCCGCGCACGTATCCTCAGCGACTACATCAACCTATTCAGCATTATCCTGCGCGCCAAGCCCGACATCAACATTCTCTGTCACGGCTACAGCTATCCCATCCCCAGCAGTGGACGCTGGCTGGGTACACCCATGAATGATTTGGGCATTACCGACAATCAAATTCAATCAGAAATCATCCGTCTCATCATCGACGAAATGAACGATGCCATCCAGCAAGCTGCGTCCTCCTTCCCACAACGGGTTCATTATCTGGACCTGACCAATGTTGTGCCTGCGCGCGGTTGGTTTGATGAATTGCATCCGACCAATCCATTTTATGGCGATGTGGCGGCTGTGTTTGCGGAAAAAATTTGGCAGTTGTGCAGATAGAAAATTAGGGACGCGGACGAGCGCGGACAAACGCGGAAAATATGACATCGTATTTATCCGCGCTCGTCCGCGTCCAAGTATCGTAACCAATTTCAGTATCAAGTTTCGCTTGCTGAAATTATAATTGGGTACTGCCGCAACGTCTTCCCCATCAAATCGACTTCAAACGGTTGATTATCCGGTCTGCCTAACTCTGTCGAGACATCTTTCTCGCTAAAGAGGACAATGTAGCCCTTATCAAGGCTAGCGGCTTTGAGGTAGCCAACCAGTTGCGCTTGCCCATCTTCAAACCGTTTCTTGCCATACCAAACCTTGGTTTCGATGATAAAACGGGCATTCAGATAAACAACCACCAAATCCATCTCGCCTGCTGAGTTTATTGACTCAAGCGCAACATAACCACCAATGCTATCCAACGCAGCCGTGAGGTAACTCAACAGCAAATACTGTCCACCAATCTCCAGCGGGCGATAGGTCTGCTTGCTACGTAATAGTTGCACCCCATGCTCCTCCATCATGCGTTTGAAACTGTCCATCAACCCATCCATGTTAAGAACGCCATCAACGATATAACGATGTCGAAAGCTGCCATGGACAGGTGAAATAGCGGGGACATCGCCATTGGAGGGCGAGAAGGTCAGAATCAACATCTTGCGGTAGATGGGGTTTGCGATGGATGCGGTTAAGACACCTTGGTTGCGTATTTTGCGCAGGATACCGTACATGAGCAGTTCTTGCGTGACAGGTTCGCGGAAATTAGAACGTTTTTCATCATAGAACAGAATGGGCAATAATCTTGTCCGATGTGACATGGCCTTAGATGTAATTGAGGCAAAGTGCGTGTTGTTCTCTGCCAACAAATCAACCATCGCTTGACCCATATGGCTTGGCAGAATGGATCGGCTACGATTTGGCACGATGTCCTGTGTCAATATTTGGGCAAGGCGATTGACGAGAAATGGCTGACCTTGCGACTCTCGGTAAATCTCGTCGATGGTCTCCGTCATAAATGGCTGACCTGTTTCGTCTGTATGTTGATTCAACAGCGCGCTCGTCTCTTCATGGGTGAAATACGGGACTTCATATTGGTCAGCAATGTTGAATGGAGATTGTGTTCCACCCAGAAGCGCGGGGATATTGCGCACACCCACAAGGACGATGCTCTGTAGGACATAGCGCGTTGGTTCATGGCGATGGAGATACATATCTCGAAATGCACCCAGCATGGGTTCTGCTAACTCTGCCCCCGCTGCGTCAAATTCGTCAATAATGAGTAGCCCTTGCCTGTTTAATATAGTTCCGATCTGACGAATCCATGCCATGAACCCGCTATGATCGGCAAGGGACTGTGGTTTGGGCAAATTTTCATGATTGACTAAATTTTTTAGGATAGGTAGGTTTCTATCTGTAAGAATTGATGTCAACTCTTCATAGAACCGAGCTTGACTGTGCCCGCGCAACCCCTCGAAACTGAGCAGAATACCAAAGTACTCACCTGTTGCCTCTAATTCGGCAATTACCTCGCGGAAGATGGTTGTTTTGCCTGTTTGACGCGCGGCATTGAGTGTAAAATAACGGCCATTTTCTACTTTTTTATGTACTGCTGATTTAACCTCAGTACGCTCTACATGATAGTGGATATGGGAATAGACAGGGCCAAAGATATTAAATTCGCGTTGCATTATCCCTCCTATGGGCAAGTTGATTTCAGAACTGCTATTCTATAAATTATGTTCATCTTAACCCATTTTTGCAGGTCCGTCAAACGATACAGCAAATCTCCATCAAATCTAATAATCTTGTGCGATAGCAACAATCCCGGTCGCCGCCCGATATTTCGCCTGCCACTGTGGGTAGGTCAACCCATAAATCAGCTCATCCTCGCTGATTTCCCCTTTCATAATGTCAGGTAGATAGCCCCCCAATGTCACCAATATCTGTGATGGAACCATATCCGCCAGTCGCTCTAGTTCAAGGGCAGAGAGGATGCTGTGCTGACGATAGCCATCCATCACTGCATGAACGGCGTCCGCATCTGGCGCAAAGTCCGGTGTCACACAGTTAATCAGCAGACAGCCCAAATCTAACACCGCTGGGCCTAGTCCAACTACGTCCCAATCAATCAACACAACCTTGCCCTGCTCATCAATCGCGGCATTGCCCAGGTTTGGATCACAATGAACGAGCACAAAATCTAAATCCTCGCAGTGATGTGCCTGTTGAATCGCTGGCAACAGCTCATCATACCATGTCTGGTACTCTGGTGTGACATGTTCAGCCGCATCCACGACATATGGACCTATCCATGTTAACTCACGTTTCGGCAACATTCCGCCTCTGGGTAAATTCTGCGCAGGGTCAATTGGGACGGTATGCAGTTTCGCCAATGCCATCCCTAGCTGGCGATAGATATCGGGGGTCACCGTCATCGCCTCATGCGATGTAAAACTCCCCGACGCTGGTGCCCATGCATGTAGAGAGCGACCTACATAGGTCGTGACCAGCAATGCCCAGTCCTCCACTGGCGCAACAAGCTCACCAGCACGGGTCCGTACCACCCATTCGGTTGGATAGTCATGCGCCTCCAGATAAGCTAACATCTGCGCCTGCCGATTGGCTGCATGTGCCAACCCTGGCCCCGGCTTGGGTGGGAAGATGCGCACAACCCAATCAGGGCCATTTTGACGCTGAATGTGGTAGACATGCTTGGCTCCTTGGCCGAGTAGGGAGAGGGTCATCTCGCCCATATCATAATTGTCCGCGAGTGCATTGAGAAATCGCTGTTCCATAGTGAGTTCAGTCCTTTTTATTTCATCTTCATCAGCAAGTACACTATTTCAACTTTATCGCCACGCCAAGTATAATACACAATCATGAACAGTGCCATGCCTGACAATCAAACAGACAACTTTTGGTCACTCATCCATAATCGACGTTCCATCCGCCGTTATCAACCACGCCCTGTTGAACGTGCGCTCATTGAGCAGCTACTCAACGCGGCGACATGGGCACCGTCGGCACACAACCGTCAACCTTGGCGTTTTTGTGTTGTTATGGAGGATGCCACCAAACATCGCCTTAGTCAAAACATGGGCGACCGCTGGCGACGCGACTTGACGGCAGATGGCGCAGACCCAGCCTTTATCGAGCGACGGGTACGCATCAGCCATGCGCGCATCACGGGGGCAGGTGCGTTGATTGTGGCGGCGATGACCATGAGCGACATGGATACCTATCCCGATGACAAGCGTGATTTTGCCGAGTGGACAATGGCCGTGCAGAGTGTTGCGCTCGCCTGCCAGAATCTACTCTTGGCGGCGCATCATCATGGCTTGGGGGCCTGTTGGATGTGCGCCCCCCTCTTTGTGCCCGACTTGGTGCGCGATGTGTTAGACTTGCCTGCCGAGTGGCATCCGCAAGCCCTGATCACGGTGGGCTATCCGGCTGAGGAAAAGGTCAAGGAACGGGAGCCGCTGGAGACGCGGGTTGTTTGGCGATAAGGGTATAGCGGGTCAGCGAGTCAGCGGGTCAGCGGGTCAGCAAGCGTACTGAAATGCTGACAAGCTGACCGCCTGACAAGCTGACTCGCTACTCTATATTTGGGCTGAACATATGGACGGTTTATAATAGTGACATGTATAGAAAAAACTTTCAGGACTTTACTTATATTGATTTATTTGCGGGCATCGGTGGCATCAGGCTGGCGTTTGAAGCGGCAGGAGGTCAGTGCGTCTTTTCCTCTGAATGGGACGAAGCTGCTCAGAAAACCTATGCTGCAAATTTTGGTGATACGCCACAGGGTGACATTACACAGATAGCATCAGCCGACATCCCCGACCACGATATTCTTACGGGGGGATTCCCCTGCCAACCATTTAGTATCATCGGACAGAAGCTTGGGTTTGCGGACACGAGAGGAACCTTATTTTTTGAGATTGAGCGCATCCTCAAAGATAAACAACCCCATGCGTTTTTGCTCGAAAATGTGAAGCAACTCAAAACACATGATAAAGGTCGTACCTTTCGCGTTATTGTGCAGCGTTTGGAAGAATTAGGCTATTTTGTTCATACCACTGTCTTAAATGCCCTTGATTTTGGTCTACCACAAAAACGTGAACGCACCTTTTTTGTTGGCTTCAAGAAAAACTATCATTTTGCCTTCCCACATCAACCATCGGATCAGCGTTTCTTGCGCCTCGACGATATCCTTGAGCCAGAATCCGATGTACCACAAAAATACTTTGCCTCCGAATACATCCGCAACAAACGCGCCAAAGCCGTTGAGCATAAAACCGTATTCTATCCATCGATTTGGCATGAAAACAAAGGGGGGAACATTGGTATTAATAACTTCTCTTGTGCATTGCGTGCAGGTGCATCCTTCAACTATTTGCTGGTCAACGGGATACGACGATTAACACCACGAGAGCAATTACGGTTACAGGGATTCCCAGAAGGCTTTGTTGTATTGGGGTCAGAGACAGACATTCGAAGGCAAATTGGCAATAGTGTGCCTGTGAAAGTAGTGACAGAAATCGCACGTGCCATGCTTAGAGCGATGCGTGTTGAACAACATGAACCTGCTTATTTTATCACTTGGAAGAAAACATGAATCAGCAACTAAACATTGTGGCTTTGGCGGGCGGTGTTGGCGGTGCAAAACTAGCGGTGGGTCTGCAAAATGCCTTACCGACCAACGCTGGCCTGAGCGTCATCGTCAACACAGGTGATGACTTTGACCATTGGGGACTGCCCATCTGCCCCGATCTGGATACCGTCCTTTACAACTTGGCGGGCATCAACAACCCAGAGCAAGGCTGGGGGCGCGCCAACGAAACCTTTGCGGCAATGGAAACGGTGCGCCGACTTGGGGGCGAAGACTGGTTTTTATTGGGTGATCAAGATTTAGGGTTACACATTCGCCGCCGTCAGCTACTACAACAGGGGCTATCACTGACTGAAGTGACTGATATTGTGCGTCGTCACTGGGATATCCCGACATCCATCTACCCGATGAGCGATAAGCCAGTACGTACGATTGTACACACTGCGGATGAAGGTGAATTACCTTTTCAGGAATATTTTGTCAAACGTCGTTGTGAGCCTGTGCTGACAGGATTGAGCTTTGCTGGCGTCAGTGATGCAACCATACCGACATCTGTCGCTGATACGCTTGCTCATGCAGATGTCGTTGTCCTATGCCCCAGCAATCCCTACCTCAGCATCGACCCGATTCTGTCCGTCGGTGATATGCGTGAGCGACTACAACAGACGAATGCACCTGTCATCGCCGTCAGCCCCATTGTCGGTGGCAAGGCAGTAAAGGGACCTGCCGCCAAAATCATGGCTGAACTGGGTAAGGAAATCAGTGCAATCACCGTTGCCCGCTACTTTGAGGATTTTCTGACAGGCTTTGTGCTGGATCAACAGGACGCTGGAGACGCCGATACATTACGGACACAGTGTCCGCATCTGCGTGTGTTAGTGACAGATACCATGATGACCGATATCGAAAGTAAAGCGCGTCTTGCCCAAGAAGTGATCGCGTTTGGATTATCGTAACGTAGTTCAATAGGTTTGTACCCTTCCAGGAAGGGGCTTTGATGTATGAGTAGAGAACACACACTGAACCCCTTCCTGGAAGGCGCACAATCACCAAAACCTTGGCTACTTGTGCCAGCCAAACCATTTGCGGAGGGGAAAACGCGCTTGGCCGATACGTTGGCAGAACACCAACGGGTGGCCCTCAATCGTTGGCTATTGCATCATGTGTTGCAGATAGCTATTCAATCACAATGCTTTACACAGATTTTAGTTGTCAGCAGAGGACAGGACGTGCTACAGTTAGCAAGAGAACACAACGTGCAAATATTGGTTGAAGCACATCATAACCACGCCATTCAAACTCAACATCATCAAGCAGCAAATCATATCGCTGACAATGATAGCCTAAACATTGCCTTAGAGCAGGCACGGTCTCATGCCATAGAAGCTGGGGCCACCGCGATTCTAGTGCTGCCTGCGGATCTACCACGTCTCAATCAAACAGACTTAGTACAACTCTGCACAGCCGCAGATGAATTGAATAGTGAGCGTGGCATGGTGATTGCCCCTAGTCACGACGGTGGAACCAATGCGCTCTGGTTGCAGCCACCTCAGGCGATTCCCTTTGCCTATGGGCTAAACAGTTTTGCGCAGCATTGTCGTTTGGCCGAACAAGCCAATATCCCCTACACTATAGTGGATTCACCGACATTGGCCTTTGATTTGGATTGGCCTGATGACTTAGAGGGGCTAGAGATGGGGCTATTTCTATAGATAGTGGTCGGTATTCGGTATGTCGGTATTCGGTATTCGGTACGTCAGTATTCAATAATCGAGTACTGAATACCGACCACTGAATACCGATTACCGATATACCAACACACTGATTATGCCAAAAACGAGTATCATTGAAAAAAAGGACAGACATATGCTACTCTGTATAGATATTGGAAACACAAACATTACCATTGGTGGCTATATCGACAACGAGTTGGGACCGCGCTGGCGTGTCTCGACTGTACGTGAGCGTATGGCCGATGAATATGGTCTCCAACTCATGGGACTGCTCAACCATGCCAAAATCGACCCCGATGATATTGAAGGGGTCGCCTTGGCCTCGGTTGTGCCACCATTGACACGGACATGGACCGAGGTATCGCGCAACTATGCTAAATGCGAACCGATGCTGGTTGATTCCAGCACCGATACAGGCGTCAAGGTGCTTTATGACGACCCGACCGCCGTCGGTGCAGACCGCGTGGTCAACGCCGCCGCTGCCTATAAGCTCTATGGTGGGCCTATCTGCATCGTGGACTTTGGCACAGCCACCACCTTTGATGGCATATCCGGTGCAGGCGAGTATCTTGGGGGTGCTATCGTCCCTGGTATTGGCATCTCGTCAGATGCACTCTTTCAACGGGCCGCCAAGCTGCCCAAAGTAGACATCGCCCGTCCACCCTTCGCCATTGGCCGCAACACCGTGCATTCCATCCAGTCTGGCCTGCTCTTTGGCTATGTCGGTTTGGTGACTGGCATGGTGCAGCGGTTTAAGTTGGAACTGGGTCCGGATACCAAAGTCGTTGCCACAGGGGGATTGGCGGAGTTGATTGCCAGTGAGTCCGATGTGATTGAGGAGATTGCGCCTTGGTTGACGTTGGATGGGTTGCAGATGATTTATACGAGAAACCATAGCTCAGATGAATAACACATATACATTCGTTGATTTATTTTGTGGTGCAGGTGGATTGTCGCTTGGCTTTGCTAACGCTGGCTTCCAGTGTGTGCAGGCGATTGATCACGACAAATCCGCCGTTGCTACGCATAACACGAATTTCAAAGAAAAGGCTGTACTCGCCGAGATTACAGAACAGACAGATGTTGAAATGACAGATGTCATTGTTGGAGGGCCACCTTGTCAAGGCTTTTCATCGGCGGGGTTGCGTCGGTCGGCGGATGAACGCAATACGCTCGTCAGTGTCTTTGCAGAGCTGATTGTGCAGAAACAGCCTCAAGCCTTCATCTTTGAAAATGTCGAAGGCTTTTTGACGACGGATAAAGGCAACCGCGTCTTTGATTTGCTTGAACCGTTGATTGAGACAGGGTATCGAATTCATCTGCAAAAAATCAATGCAGCTAACTATAGTGTACCCCAGCATCGTAAACGTGTGGTTGCAATTGGTGGTCTAGGGTGGAACCCGACATTTCCCGAACCCATATCAACGGCCTATGGCGCACCGGGGGCATCCAACGCTGGCAGCCATCTACCTCGCTGTCCATCGCTGGCAGATGCCTTGGCTTATTTACCACAGCCACAATCAGGCCCACCAGGGACCCCATGTGGACATTTCACTCGCCCCGTTTCTGATCTTGATCAAGAGCGAATGAAACTTTTACAGCCAGGGCAAACCATGCGTGATTTACCGGAATCACTTTGGCATGAAAGCTATCGACGTCGCGCCAATCGGCGTGTCAAAGATGGAACACCAACAGAAAAACGTGGTGGAGCGCCAGCAGGCCTGCGTCGGCTCTACGCAACTGACCCATGTAAAGCAATTACCAGTGGCGCGCTTTCAGAGTTTGTGCATCCGACCGAGGATCGCTATTTAACCATTCGCGAGTGTGCGCGCATCCAAACATTCCCCGATGATTTCTGCTTTGAAGGAACGCAAAACCAGATGGTGCGTCAAATTGGAAATGCTGTTCCACCAAGATTAGCGGAAATAATTGCCTCTCATTTAAAATCTGACTTAGACTCATTGGAATCGAAGCCTAATTTTTCTGAGGGAGCATTGTTGTCATTTGTTCCGACAACATCAACAGGGATGAGTCCGGTTTTACAAAGTCTTTCTAATAAGATTGAAGAAAAATATTTATATTCAGAACAGGCACAGATGGAGCAGCTTAGTTTATGGCCCTGACACAAGCTCAGAAAGCGTTGGTGGAGCGCGCGAAGGCTGCTGGGAGCGGCATTTTAGGTACAGGATTAAGCGATGATGATGGTGTTTTTCTCATCTCTGTCATTATGCATGACTTAGGCTTGTCAAATGAATTTCCTGAGATTAGAGATATTACGCCATCATTTTTTGAGAGTGTTGAGACCAACCATTCATATACAACTGGTCTAGAGTTCGAGGCTCTGATAGAGAAGCTATTCGTATTGCAACCGGATGCTGATACATATTTTATGTGTTTGGCGACGTTGTATAAGAGTCGGCGAAAGTATGCTCGTATTCTCGAAAATCAGCCCATCCCTACGATGGACCAAGTGGGGCCACGAGCATTGCTGCAATATGGGCAGATGAGTTCTGACGTATTGGCTGGGTGGATTCTTTGGCGAAAATGGATTTTTGATATCGACAATCGTGCTGGTCAGGAAACAGGTTACCTGTTTGAACCGATTATCGCCAGTGCCATCGGTGGCGTTCCCTTTAGTGCCAGAACAAGTCCCGTCCGTAGGCGTAATGATAATTCAAAGGGCCGTCAAGTCGATTGTATCCGCCAACAACAGGCGTATGAAATCAAAATCAGGGTCACGATTGCCTCATCGGGGCAGGGTCGATGGCAAGAAGAGCTTGATTTCCCTGCTGATTGTCGTGAAAGCGGCTATGAACCGATTCTGCTCGTGCTTGACCCAACACCAAATCCAAAATTGAAAGAACTTGTTTCAGCTTTTGAAGTCGAAGGCGGTAGGGCATATATCGGCGAACACGCGTGGGCACACCTCGAAAAAGCGGCGGGTGATGTCATGAGCCAGTTTTTGTCCAAATATGTTCGTGCGCCAATTTCGCAAGTCTTACAGGAATCATCTACAGATTTGCCTGATTTGAAGTTACAAATGAACATGGGTACATTTTCAATCATCATCAATGATGAAATAATTGAATTTGAGAGAAAATCACCTAGCTAAACGTTGAAAAGGGAAAATATCTTTTACTATGACAGACATTAAATTTGGAACGGACGGCTGGCGCGGACGTATCGCCGACAACTATACATTTGCCAATCTACGTCGTTGCGCGCAAGGGTTTGCCGACTATCTTACGGCCAACAACAAAGTGGGTAGCAGCGTCGTCGTTGGCTATGACAAACGGTTTCTTTCCGAAAATTTTGCGGCAACGGTCGCCGAGGTATTGGCGGGCAATGGCTATCACGTTTATCTGACGGAGAGCGCTACACCCACACCCGTCATCAGCTTTAGCGTAGAGAGCAAGGGGGCAGTTGCGGCAGTCAACCTGACTGCCAGCCACAATCCGCCCGAAGATGCCGGGTTTAAGGTGCGTGATGAAACAGGTGGAGCGATTGCACCGGATGGTTTGGCGCAGATTGAGTCGTTGATTCCGGCTGCGAATCATACCGATGCTATCCAGTTGACAAGCCTAGATGAGGCTCTTGCAGCTGGCTCGGTCGAATACTTTGATCCCAAGCCCGCCTACATGGAGCGCATCGCCGAGTTGATTGATGTACAGCCGATTAAGGATGCTGGACTCAAAGTCGTTGTTGATAATATGTGGGGCAATGGTGCGGGCTGGCTGAGTGAAATTTTGGGTGGCGGCAAAACCGAATTGATTGAGGTTCACGCAGAGCGCAACCCCATCTACCCCAATATGCATCGCCCTGAACCGATTCCACCGAACGTGGATGCTGGATTGGCTGTAGGCAGAGAGGTGGGTGCGGATTGTGTGTGCGTCATGGATGGTGACGCCGACCGTTGTGGTTTTGGCGACGAAAATGGTGAGTTCATCAACCAATTACAGGTCTATGCTATGCTGGCCTATTATCTGCTTGAAGTACGTGGGGATCGCGGCACAATCGTCAAAACATTGAGTACGACATCCATGCTTGAAAAATTGGGGGCAATCTACGACGTACCTGTGGTGCAGACGGGTGTTGGCTTCAAGTATGTCGCTCCCGCCATGATTGAACACAATGCACTCATCGGTGGTGAAGAAAGTGGTGGATATGCCTTCCAAGGGCATGTGCCTGAACGAGATGGCATCATCGCCAACCTCTTTATGCTCGACCTCATGGTGCGCACAGGCAAGGCACCATCCCAACTGCTGGCAACCGTTTTCGAGAAAGTAGGCGCACACTACTATGATCGCATTGACGTGCGACTGACGGGCGACGAGATGAAAGCTGCCGCAAAGGCCAAGCTCGACAATCTCAATATCGAGGGGCTGACCTTGGGCGGGCATGGTGTCAGTGAACTGGTCACAACCGACGGCTATAAGTTTGTCATGGATGATGGTGGCTGGTTGCTCGTGCGTTTCTCTGGTACAGAGCCGTTGATTCGTGTGTATACGGAGACGACGGATGAGGCGGCGGTGGCTGATATTTTGGCTGATGGGCGGAAGTTGGCTGGTGTGTAGGTTTTGGAGTGGGTAGTGGGCTCGGAGTACGCCCCAAGACGCACTCCAGTTATTTTATAAATGTAAAATTAATTTAGGGACTGTATTAAATCTAATCCAAACAATAATTGTGGTTATACAATTCATTATTTTGGCTATTAATCCATAATACAGATAACTAAAACAATTTTATAAGTAAAATAAAAAAACGTTATTTGTAGTAAAACGCCGTTTTTTTAGTGTGTTTGATTATATCACTGTGTGGATGACAAAGCAGGCTCATCATTGTTTGTTGTGGTGATGAGCCTGTTTTTTGTTGTTACGTGAAGAGGTGGTTATGTAGGTTCTGGCAATTTTAAATAGTCCAGCGACTTGATGAGTAGGATTTGCTCAGCGATATCCTCCAG
>JBCCFC010000231.1:0-13312 GCA_039029935.1 Chloroflexota bacterium | reverse complement strand
ATTCGGGCATGGAGTACCAATGGCAATAATCGCACGGGGTATGTTGAGTTTTATGATAGGTATAATCAGCGGGGTGGTTATATTGGCTATGCGCTTCGTAGTGGCCCTCTGTTGATTTATGCTGAGAATACGCGCAACCGCGTGGAGACCAATGTGCCATTTTGGACGGTGAGTAACGCTGGTCAGTTTTTGGCGCGGCGCACCAGTGGCGATGCACAGCCTGGCTTCCTTGATTTGTATAACAACCAAAACAGGCATCAAGCGCGCATTGGGCATGGGACAGGCGGCAGCATTTATTTCAACCTCTACAACGGCAAGAACACGGTATCCAGTAATGCCCATTGGTCAATCCAGAACTTGACGGCCAAAACGACAACTGTACACGGTGATTTGACGGTGACAGGCAAGATACCAGCTTTGAGAGTGGGGACTGGTGCCAGTGCAACCATGATGATTGTGGATGGAAACGCAACCATCAACAAAGCCCTCACGGTTGGTGGTAATGCGTCGATTCATGGCTATGCTCGAGCTGACGATCTATATGTAGATACGCCATCTTCGTCTCGTTATGGGGTGTTGCAGATTCGGGATTATCGCTCGCGCAGTGTGTTGGGGATTGGTTATGGCAATTATGCCAACAAAACAATGGATTTTGCCTTTGGTGGCTTGAATGCCTGTTATGTGCATGGAGTGAAGACGTGGCAGTTTGGGCATAGCACAGGTGTGAATATCTTACAGAATCTCACGGTTTCAGGCACAACGACACTCAAAACGACTACGCTCAACGGTCATCTCACGGCGAACAACAGTGCGACCATTCGCGGGGGCATCTGGACCCAATGGCTGGTTGCCAATAATGCGTATGGTTGGGTGCAAGCCCGAAGAGCGACCGCTGATGGGATTGGGGGCAGCTTTCGCGTGGAAGCCTATAACCAAGTTGTCTTGGCTGAGTTTGGCGGTGGCACGGGCAGTAGTGTCAATATGAACGTGTACAATGGCAAAAACACCATTTCAAGCAATGCCCATTGGCGTATTCAGGGCAATCTCTATACCAACAAGATTATCTTGAGCAATCAGGTTCAATTCTTTCTCTATGGCAATCGCTTGGTCGCACAAAAAGGAGGGACGGTTAGGACGATTGCAACCTTTTAGATTCACGATTTTTGATTGACGATTTTAGATTAGCGATTTTAGATTGATAATTGACGAGTTAGTTTACAGGAGGTGGCACGATGCCGATTACAGATACAAATACCGTGTTTGGGAAGATTCAGCAAGCGTTTATTGATGTGCAGCATCACTTTGAGTCCATTATTGGGTGGATTGGACCCACGCGGGAGCGGTGGACACTCAAAAATATCAATGGCTTGTTGGAGGGTGCAGCCGCGGCCAAACGTGGGCTGGCGGCACAAGTCGCATTGAAAGAAGGGGCGACGGTTGACGAGTCGTACACGGGTGAGGATGCGATTGTGACGCAACTCAACATGACGGTTGCGGATGCCAAGGCGCGCATTGAATTTCTGGAGACGTTTGAGGTGTTTTTGGATACACCGCTTGCGGTTAGTGGCGAATTGCCGCGTCGTCTTATTCTGGATGATATCTTTACCTATCCAGAGGACTTTGTGGTGTAGGGGGTAAGCTGGTCAGCATTTCAGCATTTCAGCACACTGGCTGACTAGCTGACTAGCTGAAATGCTGACTCGCTGACTTGCTATTGGCTAAATCTATGGACAATGTTAGTTTGATGCTGGGTGGTGTCATTGCTATCCTCACAGGAGTCGTGGTGGCAATGGCTCTTGACCGGTGACGGCATGACCGTGCCGCAATTCGAGATTTGAAACAGAATAACGCCGTGCTGAGTGACCAAGTAGATGTGCTGACAGCACTCTTCAAGGGGTTGTATCAGCATGTGGATGTGAACCCTGTCAATACCCAAGGGATGCATGTACGCGTCCACGAAGAAAGCAGCACGAGGGAGGTAGAGGCGATTCTGCCCCCGCGTGTCTTCTTTGGTTTCGTCGATCCACCCGACTTTTTAACCGAGGATGTCGTACCCATTGACCGTGACAAGGAGATTGCGGCCATTCAAGCCAGCCAGATTCCGCATCTCATCCATCCCACCGATTTGACCAAACAGGAACTGATTGACGAAGTGTGCCGCGATATGAATGGGTCTGCCTTTCAGGTGATCTGGCTCTCTGGACATGGCATCCGTGAAAGCGGCATCATCATGGCTGATGGTGAGGTCCTTGATGAGCGTTTCTTTGGCTACATGTTTGGCACATACCCAGTCGAGTTGGTGGTGCTGATGCATTGCTACTCGTGGAAACTGGCGCGCAACATTGTCTATGCCGATGGTGTCCATTGGTCGATTGGTATGAGCAGCGTGATTGAAGATGACAGTGCCATCCACTTTACACGCACCTTCTGCACCCAACTCAGCCAGCGCAAACGGCTCACCAATGCCAACGTAACCAAAGCCTTTGACACTGCGCTGTTGAGTGTTGATTTGGACTATCGTTCACATATCTGGCTCTACAAATCCAATGATGTGTTACAAAACAAAACGTAACACGAAGTTTCTGCGTTTATGCACACATTATCCCGTTTTGTAGCGATATGAATTTTGACAACATCAATGGGATGTGATACTCTATTGAATAGTTAGGCAATAATTATGCCGTGGCTACGGCCACTTATCGGGGGAGGTATACTTGTTGTCTAATCAAAGTCGGGCTGTTATTTGTGGTGTTGGCGCTACGGCGTCTATCGGGGGAAACACTGCATTTAACGGCCTGTTTTTTTACCCGTTAAGATTTTGTCAATTGAAGGATAATTGGCTCTTCATTTTGAATGGCAATAGTCGCCTCAAGTCCATCTTTAAAGATCGCTACACGTATCACATCACCAATATCTGCACCATAAAGCACCAATTCACCATTTTCATCTGTGAATCCTTGCTCAATCACTTGCCCATTGGTCTTTTGCAAGGTGACATGAACGCCAATATATGGACTATCATCCGCTTTGCGGATCGTTAACTGCTTAAGTGATGGTGAGTTGGCTGTATCTTTCATGATGTTGATAAACGGCCAGTCTGGATAGCCTGTTGGAAATGCTTGTGGTCCTTCAGCGACATGTCCAAGCTCCATCGGTGTGATGATATCCCAGCGCGCTGGATTTTGTGTGTCACTATATTCTTGATTCAGTGTGTCCCAAGCCGACCCTTCAAGCCGTTGGAACTGTTCGGTTTCTTGGCAGATTGCGGACCAAGACCCGTGAACCCCCTGCGCACTTAGCTCGCTACTTGAATAGTGAAAGTCCATGATGCTGGCGTTGCTATGGTCTTTGTGGGGATTGCGATTTTGAGCACCAACACAATAAGTCGGTATCTGCCCTATAATGTTACCAACGCTATCGTATTCAAGTGCAATGTACTCATCGTAGACGTGAACAGCGTAGTGCATGAACTCATGAACAATTGTACGATAGCCATAGGGTGCGTCCCATGCTCCTTGGCTACCGCTTTGACCATCCCATTGACGTCCTAGATGGATAATATGGTTGGGATCACTGGATAAAATGCCTCCAATATAGGCATAGGGACGGACAATGTTCGATGTAGCGATTCGAATATCGGCACTGTTCCACAATTCTCCAAAGTCTCTTTTGGCGTTGTTGTGAATCGTCACCTGCCCAAAGGCCATCTGCCCATTAGAGCTATCATAGAGATAATTAGACCCATGACGCATGGCTTGTTCAATCTCGGCCAAATAATCGTCGGTCGCATTCCACTCAATCGCAATAACCACGTTAAAGAGAATCAATGGTCCCTCTTTGCGCAGTTGCAGTGTCTGGCGTCCTACTGGTTGTGCTACTTCATTGACGACAAACTCTTCACCACCCCATGTATGGTTTACGAGCAGAACACGGTATGCCCAATCATCATGATGGGGGCGCAGACTTTTTTCTTCATGTACTGTGGCAAAAGCGATTAACGGTGTACCCACAGGGACGGGGTTATCCACACCAATCAACCCTGCACGATTCGCAGTTCCAACAAGTTCACCATTGGCATATACCTGTGCGTCTTCCACAACTGCATTCTCTTCATCAACCACTTTGATATACCAAGAATCCTCTATACGGAAGGGGCGTGTTTTGCCGTCTTGTGCAGACCAGAGAATGGGACTGTGCGTATCGTTTCCAATGACACGGATGCGGAAAATCACGGAATCATGTTGGATAACCCTATCCGCTTTGACATGCCAGACAAACACATGGTCTGTGCCTGTGGGTGATGCTGCCAGATTTTCTAATGGCTGACCCCCTTCAGCTTGTGTTGCCGTGTGCCATGTACCACCACCATCCAACGAATATTGGGCAAGGATGCGACTAGCGGTTGTCTGTATAGGGGCGTATAGTGTATAGGAGATGGGGATTGTCTCGCTGGAAATAATTTGGGGTGTCGAGAAAAAGTCAGCGGCATGGGTTGTGGCGGGGCTTGAGACATGGACATAGACAGGTGCATCCTTTTGAGTGGTGTTGTGACGGAGTGGGTTGAGGTAGATACGATTCGATTGGTTGTAGTTGCCCGTTGCTAGATCATAGTCCCCATCATTATCCACATCACCGACAGCAATATGTTGTGTCGATTCGGCGGTTGTTGCGGTCCATGATGCGCGTGTTTCAAGTGCATTGTTGACATTAAAATGGATTTTGTTTGGTGTGGTCACATTGCCTGTCACCAAGTCGAGGTCACCATCGCCATCCATGTCTTTCAGGATCACTGTTTTTGTGTTATCAAATTCATGAGATGCCCACCCCGCTTTGTTGTCAAGTGTTCCGGTTTGGTTAAAATAGACAAGATTGGGTGAGTTTGTCGTTCCTGCGACCACGTCAAGCCAACCGTCACCATTCAGATCTCCTACGGCTATGCTATTTACTTCGTCATCTTCCTCAGAGACCCAACCTGGTGTTATTTCAAGCGTATTTCCAATATTGAAAAATACGCGCACACCTTGACTATCTGTGCCAACCACCAAATCCAACCCACCATCACCGTTAATGTCACCCCATGCGACGCTGAGATCATCACGCTCCTCCGCGGTTGACCAATACGCAGATTTTTGTAATGTCCCATTCACGTTTTTGTATACTCTGGTTGCGGTATTTTCATTGGCAACGGCTAAATCCAAATCCCCATCGCCATCCATATCGCCCCAAGCGATTCCATGACTTTCATCATGCTCATTGGATATCCATGCATTGTCTCGCTGAATTGCGCCACCCACATTGTAGAAAACTTTGGTTGGTCCTTTGTCAAATGCAATCGCCAAATCAAGATCATCATCACCATCGACATCACCCCACGCCAAACAGTGGGCATCATAGTTATCTATTGATTCCCAACTAGCTCCGTTATGCAAAGCCCCCTGCTGATTGAGGTAGATGCGATTGGGGCTTGCATCTGAGTCGTTGGGATCACTATTGTTACCAATGGCTAAATCTGGGTCGCCATCACCATCCATATCGCCCCATGCAATGGCATAGGTTTCATTTTCTAATTCGGTTGAAGACCAGCTGTAGATTGTTTCCAGCATGCCTTCGTGGTTCATGTAAATATGAACGGGTTCATCTTCATCTTCGCTGCCAACCGCCAAATCCGGCCACTGGTCGCCGTTGACATCCGTCCAATCGATGCTGGTGGTGCGGTTTGTGCGGCCAGCCGCATCTGATGCCCAACTCGCAATTTGCTCTAGTTGTCCACCAATGTTGAGATAGACTCGGTCAGAAAGTTGGTCATTACCAACGGCTAAGTCCATATACCCATCTTGGTCCATATCTGCCCAATCCAGACTCACGGGTGCATTGGTCTCACCCGATGTCCAGTAAGCAGTGGTTTGCAGAAAGCCGTTGTCATTCAAGTAGACCATGACGTTGCTGTTGCCTGCAATCGCCAAATCCAAATCGTGATCCTGATCGACATCACCCCAAGCCAACGCATTGATGCTATCTGGTAATTCGATAAACCACTCAATTCCGGTAAAAAGATTCCCATGAGTTAAGGGTTGGTCGGTCGTTTTATGATTGAGTTGATTGTGATAGACAATGACATTCTCTGTATTGGTGGCAACAATGTCTAAATCGTCATCATTGTCTATATCAACCCAAGCAGTGTCTTCATGTTTTTCGACGCTACCAAAGGACCAAGGGGCAAGCACAAGTGTGCCATCTTGATTTAGATAGACTCGATTGGCGATATGCTGATCGTTGCCGACCAATAAATCGTCATCCCCATCTTGGTCATAGTCACCCCACGCAACTCTGGAGTCTTCGATTTCCTTGCTTGTTTGCCATGTAGGCGAGACGGGTAATGTACCATTTTGATTTATATAGACAAAATTGGCCCCACTTCGATGCGCAACGGCTAAATCGGGGTAAGCATCTCCATTCAGATTTCCCCATGCAATGTCAATCGTTGATGAGTTGTCAATAGATGTCCAACTAGGTGTAGATTGTACCATTGTGCCATCGCTCAAAAAAAGAGCGTTGGGATCACGGCTATCATCCAAACCAATGAGCAAATCATCATCGCCATCTTGGTCAACATCAGCCCATGCTACACTGGTGCTATGCCATTCCCCCGGCGATGTCCAGACAGCCGTTTGCGAGAGTTCTCCATTGTCATTACGATAGACTCTGTCCAATCCGTCTCCACTTTGAAAATTGTCTTCATTCGCTGCTGCCAAATCCAAATCACCATCGCCATCCATATCACCCCAAGCAAGGCCAAGCGTTCTATTCATATCACTCGATGTCCAACTGGGTGCAGATTGCAATTGTCCATCAACGTTGAGGTAGAGTTTATTGGGTTCGCCCGTATTGCCAACAGCCAAATCGAGATCATTGTCATTATCGACATCGCCCCACGCAATGGAGTAAGCTTTATCCGTCATTTCAGAGACCCAATCTGCGTTTGTATTTAACAGTCCATTTCCCTGGTTGAGGTAAACACGAACAGTGCCGCCGCGATTGGCTATTGCTAAATCGGGCAAGTGATCTCCATTGACATCACCCCATGCACTCAGGTCAACGCTTTCACCATCGGCGGGTTGCCACAATTCTGGGGTCAGGTTGCCATCCATGTTGATATAACTGCGAACGCCACGTTTTCTATTACCTTCGGTCAGATCAGGGTCGCCATCGCCATCAATATCAGTCCATGTCAATGCAAAGGTATCATCATCTCCGCGTGAAACCCAGACGGGTGCTGATGCAAAAAGTGTGTCGAACGCGCCCCCTTGATTGGCATAAATTTTTGTTTCAGCATCCTCATTGCCAACTACAATATCTAGGTCTTGGTCGCCATCATAATCAGCCAGCGCAATACTGGTTGTCTGGTCGGCATCGGGTGATATCTGTGCTGGCGGTGTCCGCAAAACGCCATCGACATTTTCATAGAGTTGGTTGGGTGCATTCTCGTTTCCTGTGACTAAATCGAGATCGCCATCGCCATCTACATCGCCCCAAGCCACTCCCCTGGTTTCATATCCATCGTCGTAGAATAAATCTGTTGGGCTGAATGATGCTGTCCCATCACTTAAATAAACTTGGATAAGTCCGTTGTTATTGGCCGCAGCCAAATCCAAGAAACCATCTCCATTGGCATCACCCATTGCAATACAATTTGTACGGGATGTTTCTGTAGAAGTCCATACTGGCTCTGGATGCAAGATAGGCGATTGATTGAGATACACATGCGCTCTATAGGTATTCTCGTCGATGATTCCTAAATCAAGATGTCCATTTGCGTCTGCATCGGCAATCGCTATTGCCCGATTCGTACCATTCTGTATACGCCAACTAGGCGTTGTCTCTAATTGTCCCGCATGATTAAAGTAGATTGCATCATTGCCCACCAAATCAAGATAGCCATTGCCATCAAGATCGCCCCAAGCTACGCCTGTGATAAACCAATTTGAGTTGACATGCCATGTTGACTCAAAATTTTGGTTGCCCAGATTGGTATACACAAAAAAATCGGTTTCACCATCAACACCAATATCTAAATCTTGATCATTATCCAAATCACCCAAAGAGAGCTTCTCTATCCCTTTACGTGACCCTACGGATGGCAGCATAATGGGCGTAGTGCTCAATACGCCATTATCATTCCAATAAATTCCAGTGCCAATGTCCATACCTGCAACAATATCGAGATCGCCATCATTATCCATATCGCCAGCTTGGATATCCTCGGTATATCGCCCGAATGTGGATGTCCAAATTGGGGTTTCATCAAATGTTCCACCAAGGTTAAGAAAGGCTTGATCGAGTCGATTGTCAAAATCATTATTGCCAACAATCACATCAATCCAGTCGTCGTTGTTCAAATCACCTAATGCGATTACCGCATCATCTTCTAACTTGAGACGTTGTGTATACTGAGTATCGAGTACACCATTGCGATTGATGAAAAGATCATGACCAAAAAAGATATCAACATCACCATCGTTGTCAATGTCACCAGAAACAACCTGATAGGTCTTAATTTTCTGTGTTGCTGTCCATATTGCCGTATTGCTCAGTGTTCCATCTATATTATCGTAGATAACATCCTCTTGGGTTTCAGAAGAAATCGCTAATTCTAAATAGCCATCACCATCAAGCTCTACCCACACAAGGTCCGTCGCATTGGTGGGCAAATTGGCAACAGAAAGCCAACTTGGGTCTTGTTCAATGATGTTGGCAAGATCAGTAGTGATGCGGGGATCGGAGGCATAGCTGGTGACATGAGAAGATGCGGCCATGACGGTTTTGTCAGGGGCAACAAATGTGTCGGGTGATATGAGTAAGAGCATCACCAGTAGCATTTGAAAAAGTCGGCGCATGTTTTGAACTTGGAATTGATTTGGTCTTTGAGATTGATTCATGAGATTCCTTATTTAAAATTTAATAGGAAAAAGAATAGTGGCGCGGGTTTGGGGATCGCGGATTGGTCTCGAAACCCGCGCCACTATTCTTTGTTATGGACGGCTCTGCCCATAATTCTGTCGCAAGATACCAAAGTCACCGACATTGACACAGGTATCGTTGTTCAAATCGGCATCAGCATTATAGCCTGTTTGCCCATCACACTTGGCAAAGGATGCACGTAATAAGTCCAAGTCGCTACGGTTGACGATGCCATCACAGTTGATATCACCTGCGATACATACGTCACCAATCCGAGAAGAAATCTGCCACCAATCGAGTTGCTGATCATTGGCCGTCATTGACACTTTTAGCCGTATACTTGGATGAGTTGTGTGGTCAATTGTAGCAAGGCTTGTGCCACTGGTAACGTTTGTCATGAGCGCATTCCCATCTGCGTCCAACACATCCACAACAAAAGAACCAGTTCCTTCATAGGTGATGCGCCCCCACTCTTGTGCGTTTTCAGTGAGCGCGATGGGTTTGGTTGCCATGTAGCCACTGGCAGAAGGATTATCCAATGTCACCAAAAAGTCACTGTTATTCATGGTATCGCGGATGGTTGTTAAATTATCAAACATCAGAAAGTCGGTATGCCTAAATCCATACTCAAAGTCATCAAAGAATACATCAATGGCAGCAGGTTTTGCGACCAAGGCATAGCCCGTAAAGGCATCTGTTGTCGTCGATACATATTGCTCAGTCGGCCATAGTTGGCTATCCATCTCTTTCCAGACATTATTTTGACTATCCCACTTCATAATAGACAACGTTTCTGAATCGTGTCCTGCCAATGTTTCTGTTGTATAATAGAGGCGTAATGTCATAGGCTTGGCTGATGTCAGGCTTGAGCCAGACACAATCACACTATAGACATACCCAATCAGTTCAACATCGTCTGGCAATGATTCGGGTACGGCTCCACTTTGGTGTGTGTGTGTTGCCACATATGCATCAAAGGGCAGCGTTTCACTGGCATTGAGAACTAGCTCAAAGTGGCCATTTTCAGAATTGATGACACGACCCTCTTCTGAGACATCAATGACGGAGCGATGAATGGATTCGTGGCCTGTGTTAATGCCCGTTGTCGAGGTTAGGTTGATTGTGCCATTGATATCGAGTTCAGGAGAAAAACCTGGGATAGGAATGACATAGGCTTGAATTGTGTCGGAGTATGTTCCTGTCCAAGAACCTGGTGTATGAGGACCACCGTTTGCCAAGGAGGTCTCTAGGACTAAATCACCTGCCACCTCTGCCATTCTTTCTGTCTGAATATAAAGAGTTGTGCCATCATGTGAAGGTATAACATATAAAAATGGTGTCTCTTTAGTTTCCGCAACAATTAAATTAGGCGATACACCAATCGTTTCTTCATCCAAGGAAGCCATATACACACTGTGTGTATTCAAATCACTTGCGGAATGTAATGACTTCGGATAAGATACACCTATATTTATCACAGCCCCACTAATAAAAATAGCAGTAAGCAAAACAAATCTCAACCATTTTTGTTGTTTCGGTCGAAGTGTTATTTTTGATCTTTCTTTAATAGTTAGCACGTTGACTCTCCTAATTAAATCATTCACTTAAAGCGAGATAGTAATTACTCATGTTCGATTTTAAAGAATTAGAAATTCAATTTTTGAATGCCGCTGATAGGTTAGATCATGAGCATTGTCAAAAAATTATTCGCCAACTCAATGTTACAGGCAAACAATATATATATAAGACTTACTTTCAAGGAATTTATGAATTTACCTTTAACGATGATAGCCACAAAGCTGAACATTTGTTTCAATGCCTTTTTGAGCTTTCACCGACATTATCAATGCAAGCTAAACTCTACCGTGCGATAGGAAGATGCAAAGATTTCCAAGGACGTTTTGAATCAGCTATTACAGCGTATAAACAAAGCCTCGATATTACAGAAACTTTAAACGATACCTTTGGGCAGTCAAAAAATCTACAAAATATGGCAGGTACATGTAATGAAGGTTTTTTCCAGGGTCAGTTTGACTTAACAAAATTGCAAGAGGGTATTGTATACTGTCAAAAAGCATTGAAACTCGTTCCTAATGGTCCACAAGAACGTACTCAAATGCTATTAGGACAT
This sequence comes from Chloroflexota bacterium, assembly GCA_039029935.1. Lineage (GTDB taxonomy): Bacteria > Chloroflexota > Anaerolineae > Caldilineales > Caldilineaceae. The sequence continues at coordinate 2,223 of JBCCFC010000231.1, read as the reverse complement.
ATTTGGATTATCCTCGGAGAACTGAATATGAGTGCATCTCAGTGGGATAGCTCTGTTGAATGCTTGGAAAAAAGTCTTCAAATTTACCAGCTACTAAATAATGAACGCTATGCTGGGTATGCCCATGGGAATCTTGGTGAAGTACATGTTCGTCAATATTTAGAAGACATGACCAACTTAGAATATTTAGATAAAGCTTTGGCATCATTTCAGAAAGCCTTATACTTATTACGGAAATCAAAAGATGGCTATGAAGAAGCAGAGGCATTGGCGAATTTAAGCTATTTTTATCAAGTGCAAACAGAGTATAAACAAGCCCTTTTACATTACAAACACGCCATTGAACTTATTGAAAATAACAGAGAACAAATTTCATCCCCTGAAGCGAGAGCAGAATTTTTCACCACAATGGTTGACACCTACGCCAATACCATTCTCACGTGTATTTCCATGAATGACCCCGCTCAAGCATTTCACTACGCCGAACGTGCCCGTGCTCGGACCTATCTCGATTTGCTCAATCCACCATCACAGGAATCAGAATCAACCACAATTGCCAACCTCCCCATTATGACAGTCGAACAGATTCAGCAGCGATTATCCAATGATGAGATTCTACTGGTCTATTTCACAACTGGTTCGATTGAAGCCACTGACCGAAATGCCAGAGGAAAACAAAAGCCCAAACGATATCGTTTCCCAGAAGAAAAAACAATGGTCTTTTTGTTGACTAATGACGCTTTTGAGTTGATTGACGTGAATATATCCCCCAACAGACTCAGATTGGACAGCAGCATTGACTATTATGCAAAAGAACAACAGCAAGGATTTCTGTCCAAATTTATCTATTCTAAACTGGTTGCGCCGATAGCCTCTTCACTGGCTGGTAAAAAGAGACTATTTATTTCGCTGCATGATTTTCTTAATGATATTCCCTTTCATATGGTAGTTCATGGACATAAGCAAAAATTACCCAATAATCCACCACTGATATTTTCCCCAAGTGCCACGTTCCTTTGTACACCAACGACTTCTTCTTTAGATAGAGAAAAGCAGCCAAATAAGCCTTCTCTGATAATTAGCTATAATGGCGGTCACGATGGCTTAGAGCAATTACATTACACCGAAGCCCACGCCGAGTTGATGGCACAAGCGATGAATGGTACGGCTCTCATTGGCGAGGTTGAGAAAAAGCCATTTCTCTTTGAACACAGCAGTGCATACCGCATTCTTCACTTCGCCTGTCACGGTGAACATAATGAACACCAACCACTGCAATCGAAGCTATACATTGGTCCCGACGAAGTACTTACCGTCAAAGAAGTGCAAGACCAATTAACGCTCACAAACGCAATTGTCATCATCGGTGCCTGTGAAAGCGGTGTTGCACAGGTCCGTAGGGGGAATGAGCTCATGGGATTTGTGCGCGCGTTCATCCAAGCAGGTGCGCGCGCAGTCATCGCAACACAATGGAAGGTTTCAGAGTTGGCAACGCGAATTTTGCTAGAAAAGTTTTATGAAGAAGTGATGGCTAATCAGAATATTGGGACTGCGTTGCACAATGCACAGTGCTATCTACGCAGCCTATCCAAAGCTGATGTGATTCAGCATTTATATGACTTTTATCAAGGTAAGTTAGATGAAGTTGGTAAACAGATGCTTGATACTTTAGAAACCCTATCAGAACACCCACTTGATGATCCGATTCATTGGGCAACCTTTGTCCTAGTTGCCAATTTGGATGCGGTGCAGGAACGGGGGATTTTGCCATCGTCTATATCTCTGTCTATATCTCAATGATACAGAGACTATGGCGTAATAATTCATTCCCTGTTGATCACGCGCAACGATATCTCACCTTGTGCTAATGCCTTTTTTTTTATATTGTGAAACGTCACTTCTCCGGTCGGATCGCTATACTCCCTCCATGTTTCGTCCCCAATCTGGAGAACCACTTCAACACCATCAAAGTCAAATTCTTCACGTCCTTCAACTTGAATGGTTAGTTTGGCATAACATTGATCTGGATTTTCACCATCTTGAAAAATTTTACATTGAATTCGGGATATGTCTTCCTCGTCCATTGCGTCAAAGGACTCCGTAAATTCATAGAATAGCGTACCCTCTGCTTGTTCGCCACGGTGCGTACGCGAAGTGGTCCCGGATGTGGCACATCCACTCTCTAAACCTCTATGACGCTGGACTGAAACTGTGGGGCTGAGT
>JBCCFC010000230.1:0-13342 GCA_039029935.1 Chloroflexota bacterium | reverse complement strand
GGTGTCTGTACCATTGAATGTAGGGTCGGTTGATGTGTAGGCGATGTAATCAACTTGATTCGTGGTTGTGCCATGTGTGCCATTGGTGACAGAGTTGACTGTCAGTGAATCAAGTTGGTCCTCATCGGTGTCATTGCTGTTGACAACAATCCACTTCTCAATCCCGCCGATAGCGATGATGGGTGCGTTGATGGGGTCAGCCGGGTCATTGACGGCAACAGGTGCGTCGTTGATGTTGTTGACGAGAATGGTGAACCCGATGTCCACACGTCCGTTGCTATGGTCTGTTGAGCGAACCGTAATCGCATAGCTGGCTTTGACCTCATGGTTGAAGATGGCGGTTGTTGACACGAGATCGTCATTGATTGTGAATGCGCTGACATCGCCACCCACAATTGTATAGTTGTGGAAGTCAACCAAGTCTTCATCGGTTGTTGTCAACGTACCCACAACTGTACCAACAGGTTGGTTTTCATCGACAGCCGTACTGCTCAGGCTAATGTTTGTGGGTGCATCGTTGACATCGCTAATCGTGATGGTAAAGGCTTTCTCAAAGGTCTTGCCCCGTCCATCATCGGTGGTGATACTAATGGTGTAGCTGTTCTTGACTTCATAGTCAAAGATGGCAGCGGTTTCCAGCATGGTGTCGGCAATGGTGAATGCGCTCACGTCGCCACCTGTCAGGCTATAGGTGTGTAGGTCAGCCACGTCTTCATCGGTTGTATCCAGTGTACCTACGGCTGTACCGACAGGTTGATTTTCATCAATAGCTGCGTTGCTCAGATCAATGTTGGTGGGTGCTTCGTTGACATCGCTGATGGTGATGGTGAAGGCTTTTTCAAAGGTCTTGCCGCGTCCATCATCGGTGGTGATGCTGATGATGTAGCTGTTCTTGACTTCGTAATCAAAGACGGCAGCGGTTTCCAGTGCTGTGCCGTTGATGGCGAACGAAGCGACATCGCCACCTGTCAGGCTATAGCTATGCACGTCTTGGGTATTTACATCGACCGAACTGAGGCTACCAATAACTGTGCCAACAGGCTCGTTTTCATTGACGGCTGTGCCACTCAGACCAATGTCTGTGGGTGCTTGGTTAAAGGAGAGTGGGATGGTTGCGCCTGTGGCTGTGCCAGCAATGTCGCCACCATTCGCATCAGAAAATTCTGGTGCTGGGTTGCTTGAGAAATTGACGAGCGTATTCAGGAAGGAGCCATCGGTCACGACACAGCCGTCATCGACGCCGAGTTCGATATTGACAATGACGCCATCGCTCAACGAAACAGTGGGCGAAATGGGATAGTACATGGCAATGTCGAGTTCACCGTCGCCATCTGCTCTATCATGATTGGCGATGACCGTGAAGCCTGCGGGTGTGTTCTGAATGGCGTCAAAGAGGCCATCATTATCCACATCTACCTCATTAAAGAAAACACAGGCTTGGTCATAGTTAATTGAAAACCCTGTCGATGGCATGTTGCTGCCATTGGTGGTCAGACTGACCGGAACCGTGAAGGTCAAGCCATCGGAGACGTTGATGATGCTGTTCGGCATAGCAAGACTTGGACCCGTAGATGTAGGTTCGGCCACAAGTTGGACTTTACGAACAACACTGTTGATGGCATCAACAATTAACAGATTGCCCTGATTGTCTACGGTCAAAGCGGTTATAAAATCCAATTGTGCGTTGGTGGCGGGACCATTATCCCCACTATATCCTTGTGTCCCATTCCCAGCGATAGTCGTGATAATCCCCGTAGCTGCATCAACCTTGCGAATGCGGTAGTTCAAATAATCAGCGATGAATAGATTGTCGTTGGCATCATAAGCCACACTGTTGGGTTCAGACAATTGTGCGTTTACCGCAAGACCATCATCTCCAGCAAACCCCGCAGCACCTGTGCCAGCAATGGTTGTAATAATCCCTGTGACTGGGTCCACTCGGCGAATGCGGTTGTTCACTGCATCAGCAAAGACAAGTGCATCGTTGTTGTCGATATTCAATGCATAGATGCTATGACCAATTTTCGCGTCCTTGGCAGGACCACCATCGCCGCTATAGCCTGTGACCCCCGTGCCAACCACTGTGGTAATAATACCTGTTGTTGCATCCACTTTGCGAATGCGGCTACCCGTATCAGCGATAAAGAGATTCCCTTGGCTGTCCACGGCGATACCTGCTGGTGAGTACAAATTAGCATTAACAGCGAGATCACCATCGCCACGATGTAGATTGGTTCCCGTGCCTGCCACTGTTTTAATGACACCTGTCACTGCATCGACCCGACGAATGCGGTAGTTCGAATAATCAGTAATAAAGAGGTTGCCACCGCTATCAAACGTCAGATACATTGGTGAATTGAGATTCGCTTCTGTCGCAGAGCCGCCATCGCCCAACGCGGTGGTCGTATTGGGTACACCAGCAATTGTTGTGATGATGCCCGTATTGACATCAATCTTACGAATAACATGATTACTGGTGTCTGCGATAAAAACGTTGCCATTTACATCCACTTCGACATCAAAGGGTGTAGATAGTTGCGCATTGATCGCAGGACCATTATCGCCCGCATATCCTATAACACCTGAGCCAGCAATCGTGGTGATGTCACCGATTGCTGCCGACGCCGTGCCAAACCCAAATATAGCAACCGTGACTGTTAAGACCAGTGCCAGCGTACTCACGAAACGTCGCTGGTCGCCTTGTGCAATGTGATTAAACATTATCCTTCTCCAAAGTTTTGTTCTTGATATTTCCTTAAAACACATTTGGTTGTGTTTCTTTGGATAGGATAGCGTTTTTTGCGAGGGCGATCTTAAGAATGAGATTAACGAAGATTAAATGAAGATTAAAAGTGGGTTCGAGATTGGCGGCTTGTGGCAATCGAGGGGATTCTGCGAGTAGCAATGATGGCGTATCGAGTAGTGCATCGACAAGTTAGCGCAGTGTGGATGCTGTGCCAACCATGCCATCGGCGCAGTTTAAGTCGGTGGGTGAGCAGTCGAATTTCGGGGCATCGACGAATATTACAAATACAGATGACCCCACACCCGTCTGTGCGTTTGAGGTTGTGTCGCCGTCAAGCCGCCAGAAAGACAAGAATAATCCAACGTTTACCATTGAGAAACTGGGCATTCCGCTATGTGTTGTCATCGATCGCGTCAACCACAAAGGCGAGTTACGCCGACAAACAGAATTGTCAGTCTGGCAGCGAGACCCAAAGACGGGGAAGGCTGTCAAGGTGAAACCCAATCTCAAAAAGGAATATCGGCTTGCACCGCTCAATATGTCGATTGGTGTTCAAGGCTCATCGGTCTACTTTGTGGATGGCGAGAGTGGTGAAGTGTTGCGTGACATTGAGATGGAGCGTGAGGATCGTTGAGCGGCCGAGCAACATGCTGATGCGGAACGGCGAGAGCGTGAAGCAGCAGAAGAGCGTGCGGAGAATGCTGAGGCTGAGAATGCTAAATTACGTGCTTTGTTGGAACAGCATGGGTTGTCGCTGTGAATTCTTCTTATTTACCCATGTTCTTTAGCCAATTCCGTAGCCAACCGCCGAATTGCTACCCTCAGCACATCTTGTTTACGCAACCCACTGGCGGCAACCAGTCGATCAAGTTGTTGAATCGCTAGTCCATCCATGTTAAACGATACACGCTCAACCCGCTTATATGCGCTCATTTTACTGGGCAATTCATCAGGGCGCGTATGCGACAAGGCAACTTCTATCACCCGTTGCAGGGTAGCAGAAGTATCCTGTGCCAACCCTCTCAGAAGAGACAAATCAGCTTCATCCAGCCATAAGTCAATTCTTGTGCCCTTACTGCTCTTTCTCATGAATCCCGTCTCCATTCAGCCCAGCCCATGTGAGTAGTAATGTTGGTGCTTTCGCATCGTTCACACTGCTCAGGTGGGCTTTTTTTCTTGCGGCTCATACACATCGTCTCCTTTCATAGATTTTGGCATACTCCTTTCTCTGTAATACGGCCAATCGACCGTATAAATTTATGATACACTGGATTAACTGTATTGTCAAATTTCAAGTTGCAAATCTCAAAAAATAAATATCGGTTTGCCCTACTGAACATGTCGATTGACGTGATTATGGTTCACTGGTAGACTTTCTCGTTTATTTTGTTAATAGTGATTTGATAAATGTTAGAATCGGTGTTCGATAATGTTGTGACTAGCCGTTGCTTGTGGTTTAATAGGAGAAATGAGAACATATTATCAAATATGTTCAATCAAAAATTAGGAGGATGATGATGGGACAAGGTTCTGAGCCAATGATTGAGTCAGTTGTTGCCAATCCAACAAAAATTATACCCCTTAAAGCACCGTCAAGAATTGACAGTAACAAAATAAAGCCGCCTGCATTTGTGCCTATGCCCTCTACATTGAAGCCGAAATTGCCTAAGCAAAAGCGTCCTAAATGGATACCCGCACATATCACAGAGAATTGGGATACGGACCCGTACGCCTATCAAACGGAGGAGGAGTTAATGGCAGCAGGCGGACTACATGGAGAACTATTGGGCGATATTTGGGAATTAACCAGCAAACTACTACGCAAGCGCGATTTGATGTTATTGATGGATATTTTTATGTTGTTCGAGGAGGGTATTGACAGTCAAGACCGCAATGCACCAGACCTGTTGGTTGTTCCCTGTAAACCGGAAGACACTGCGCCAAGTTCGTATAATTTGGCGACTGACCCCACACCAGTCTGTGCCTTTGAAGTCGTATCGCCATCCAGCCGCAAAAAGGACAAGGACAATCCAAAGTTTACCATTGAGAAATTAGGAATACCCCTGTGTGTCGTCATCGACCGTGTAAACTACAAGGGCGAGTTGCGTCTACAAGCGGAATTGTCTGTCTGGCAGCGAGACCCAAAGACTGGGAAGGCAGTCAAGATGAAACCCAATCTCAAAAAGGAATATCGGCTTGCGCCGTTAAATATGTCGATTGGGGTTCATGGCTCATCGGTCTACTTTGTGGATGGGGAAACGGGTGAAGTCCTGCGTGATATTGAAATGGAGCGTGAGGGGCGTCGAGCAGCGGAAGAGCGTGCAATGTTGGCAGAGGAACGTGTTGAGGAGGAGCGTTTGGCGCGTGAGACAGAGCGTTTGGCGCGGGAAGCGGCAGAAGAACGTGCTAAGGCGGAGCGGTTAGAGCGTGAAGCAGCAGAAGAACGTGTTGCGAAGGAAAAGGCTGAACGTGAGAAGGCTGAGGCTGAAATTGCAAAGTTACGAGCTTTGTTGGAGCAGCATCGGTTGTCGACGTGAGTCACTATGCAAATGTCTCTTCGGAGTCTTCCAGCGAATCACCTTCATGCCCCTCGAACACATCATCATCCAGAAAGTCTAAGTTTGTAATCGGCACACCAACGGTTGGGTATTGATATGGCACATTGGCCTCTGTTGTTGTGTCAAGAATGGCATGTGAGATGTTTTCTTGATTGATGACCGATTGCGAATTGGGGCGCAATGATGTGAGCATTTGTTTGACCATCATTATGGTTGACGTCGGCAAATTGTCGATGAGTGCTAAGAGTTCATTGCGCAACGAAAATCGGTCAATAGGGACTTCCTCCCGCCCTGTTAATAATGGTTTTGTTGATAGAATGGACTCTGATATTGTTGACATTTGTTATCCTCCAGCCAGAATAAATCATTATGTATATGATTATACCCCAAATATGTTGAGGCAAAAAACATCGGTCTACTGTGTGGATCGCACAACCAGTGAAGTGTTACATGATATTGAATTGAAACGTGAGGAGTGTGAAACAGTAGAAGAACGTGCCACGATGGTTGAGATCGAGAATGCGAAGTTACCTGCGTTAATCACTTTTAAATTCAAAAATATATCTTAGCCAGTCATCTTTACGAATGCGCTGCATCCCAGTCGCAATTAGCGAGGAAACCTTTCTTTCTGTTATATCAATACCTTTATCTTGAAAGTGTTGCGCAATCTCGCTAATTGTTCTTGATTCAAAATGTCGCAAGTTAATAGCTTCCCATTGTCTCTGTTTATTTGTTCGCCGAGGCTCATTAGCATTATTTGCCCATGCATGGAATCGGCTCTCAATAATCTTATTTATTTCTTCACTGGTAAATTCTATAGCTTTGTCTATGCCTAAGTCAAATATGTCCAAAAGTCCACTTTTTTCTTGTAGTTCTTGTTGTCGGTTTATATTTTTGATTTGGCTGCCTATTTCACTTTGGACTGTTATCTGAACAAATTTATAATATTCAGCAAAGGTACCTATACGGTATGGCCATTGTTTTGGGTATTTAATTCTCTTGAACAGATATAGAAGAATATTTTGAGCGATATTTTGCTGCTCATCACGAAGGTTAGAAGGGCAGATTGTCCCTAAATAGGGTTTGACAATATATATTTCTGTAATAGACATGAGGGCATCTAATGAATCATCATCTTTATTGATGACAGCACGACGTAAAATTTCTCGACAGCTTAGGCACTCATCTCTTGGTCCATTCTTTTTCATTCGTGTGATTTGTTCAATGCAATCATATTTGAGCTGTTTTAAAGAGGCGATTGTCAGTGGCATATCTTTATCGTGTTTTTGAATAAGCCTAGTGACTGATTTCGCTAAATTGAGCTTTTTATCATCGACAGATGTTTTTATCAGTGCAGAACGAATTTTTATAGAAAGGCTTCGATAACGTTTACCCAAACGAGACAACAAATCTGTATCAATCGTAGTAAAAGGAATGCCATTACCCTTTCCCATAACCAAATACTCAACACTATCAGGATTCTCGATTAACGCTGCAAAATCCAACGACTGTCCCGTCCGGCTATCCACAAACTGCGCCAACTTCGTCTTCGTCAACACGGCCAACGCATCACTCTTCAACAACGTCGATTGTAACCGTGATCGCACCCCATCCACAAACTCATACTGAATTTTGCTGGGATGGACATCTTTCACCGTCTCTGGGGCAGGTCGCTCAATCAACCCACTCAAAAATACTTCGGCCAGATGACCTGTGGTCGATTCGGGCATCATCACATGCTGGACGGTGTGCATGATGGGCAGGGTCAGTGGCACAGTGGAGAAGTAGCCAGCTAGTCGTTGGGCAGGGGGCGAGGCGGTGGCTTGGAATTGCGCGATTCGTTGTTGGGCGGTGGGAGGAAGAGAAACCGAGTTTTTTAGACTTGAGGCTTTGTCAGCTTTTCGGGTAGCGGAAAAACTCGGTTTCTCTTCCTCGGTATCAGAATCGCCGAATTCTGTGTATCCATCTATCGGTAGCTGATAGCCCGCAACCCACTGTGTTGATGCCCCTGCAATGGCCTTGGTGCAGTTCATGAGCAGGTCATCGTCCAATGTCACCACTGGCACAGCAACGGTGTCTGATTCCACAAATACATCTTCCTCAAATCCTGCTAGATCATCGTCATCCCAATCATCAGTACGCATGACTAACTTGGCATTGGGCACACTGGCAGCGGGAAAACGCATCCATGCAAATTCTGCATAGCCCAGTGCCGTGCGGGACCAGAGTGTCTGTGGCAACATCTGCACGATGACAACAGTGTTGCTCGCTTGCCACTCTTTTAGCAATTGACCCACTTCGCCATTGGTCCATGCGGGCGAGACACAATCGCTAATCATCAAAATTAGTTGATTATTGCTGGGATTGATGAGTTCGGTAGCACTGCGTTCTCGATTGTCGGCTGTGCCAAAGCCCCAGCCTTCATGTAATTTAGGTTGAATCTTCTGCGTAGTCGTATGGACATCCTTGCCCGTTGGCTGCATCCCCCACACCTGTACACGTCGAAATGTGCCAGATTGCTCGATCACGGTCTGCAATTCGCGCACAACTTGATGCCAGATGACCATCGACGACCACTCATCGACCAACAACACAACATCAAGCCAGCGTTCGGCCAACGGCATGAGGATGGGCGTCCACTCGTCTCTGTCGGCAATGCTTTGGATGGTGGCGCGGATGTCAACGGTAAAACGGGTGCGCGATGAGGTTGTGCGCTTGAGGGGACGCAATGAACGCACAAGATTGAGCTGGTTTTGGAGAGCCGTTCCACGAGGACTACGAAATTTCTGTACCGGAATACCTTGACCGTCGGTTGCGGTCGTCTCATGTGTATGAGGGTGAATGTCAGCACGTGGTTCGTCTTCCTGCCCCTCATGGTTGGATTGCGCGCCATCACGTTGATGGTCATGGCCTGTATGCTCTGGGGATTCGGTCCGTTGTTGTCGAGAACGACCAGGCGCATCGGGCACGTTGACAGAGCTTGGCTCCGCTGCTGGTACATACTTGGACAACCACAACGCATCCGCAAACGCTTCGGGTATCGGGTCCGTACCCATCTCTTTCAGAATATCATACAGATTGTTGGTCATGATATTTACGATTTACCTACGCCCATTATTCTGAACGGAAATACCCAAAAGCCGCTCTGCCCACAACATATCTATCCGGCTGAGGGCTGGCTTGGGTGGTCGGGTGTAGTCAATCATCAGGTCATAGCCAGCGGTTTCGTACATGTCCTGTAACAATTTCCCCAAATCGACTTTCGGCTCATTATCACCGGGCAGAAGGGGAAGCGGGAAGGTGGGAATAGCGTCACGCAGAGTAAAGGCATAGAGTAATGCTTTTTGTCGCTGGTCACTACGTCGAATAAAGAGCCGATAATCCTTGTTCCCCGCCTGCTCGGTCAAGGGCATGGAGCGATTGGCGCGCAGCAGGTCTACCTCTACAAAGTTGACATGGGCATTGAGATAGTCCTGTCGTTTGCTGAGGTAGCTTTCTCTATTTTCGCCGACATGTTTGTTGGCATGAGACAGTATCTCAATCACGGTGACAACTTCACCCTCAGGCACGGTCTGCACCTTGAGGTAAGGATATTCCAGGGTTTCTGTTTGGGGCAAGTCAATCTCCAATGGTTCGACGGTCGGTGGATCGAGGACAGCAACCCCGGCCAATGCAGGCGGAGGGTCAGCTCTTGAACGGTCACGAATCACGGAGACATCTGGGTAGCGCGATGAAGGTTGATTGGGCGAGAGCGTAATGTAGGTGTGCTTTTCAATCCCCACAAAATACTGTGGTCGTAACTGTGGAGCAAGCTCGGCGCGCAACATCACAATCAAAGTATTGTGAACATCTTTCCATAAATGACTCTGTTCCAGCCAGGGATTCATCCCCGGAAATGGATATGACATGTAAACCTCCGAAAGGCAAGATGCCTGTTTTATAAAGATAGGCGGCGCAGGATTTCATCAATCAATTGCTGCTTATTGGGTGTTGGCGCATTTAGATCGACACTCAGCCCTGAGAGATAGATGGCGTTGAGCAGTTGGTCGGTTGCCAAGTCGCCTTCGTCACGGCGATTGATAAAATCATAAATCAGCGACATGTAGTGTGCTTCCTGCGCCTCGTCAAGGTTGCCAAAGTGGGCTTTGACAATGCGGTTGAGCTTGTCGTCGTTGGGTGGGTTGATGTGGAGGCGAATGCAGCGGCGTAGGAAGGGCGCAGGAAACTCGCGCTCACCATTACTGGTCAACACGACGATGGGGAAGGCGTTGCAGGTGACATGACCACCTGTGACTGGCGCGCTGGCAAGGCCATCATGGGTATGCACGTGATGGATGGTCTTTGTCTGTTGCTCATCCTTGGCCTCACCCTTTGTTTTTAATCGCACCAACTCTGGAACCTCAAAGCTGCCTTCCTCAAAGATGTTAAGCAGATCATGGGGAAGGTCGATGTCGCTCTTGTCAATTTCATCAATCAGCAAGATACGGGGTCGCTTGCTGGGCAAGAGTGCTGTCCCCAATGGCCCCAAGCGGATAAACTCGCCAATGGCAACGGGTTTGGGCGGCTTGCCCTTGTCGTGGTTTTGATGTGTACTTTGGAAATGTTGCTGGTGTAGATGAGACCTGTGTTGCATCTGTGTCTCTTGCAGTCGTCCAATAGCATCATAGCGATAGAGCGCATCCTGCAAAGTCGAGCGTGAGTTGATGGCCCACAACAGTACAGGACCCAGTTGGAGTTCATGCGCAATGGCATAGGCCAGCGTCGATTTACCGATGCCGGGTTTGCCCGTCACCAACAGCGGACGACGCAGATAGATGGCGGCGTTGATCAGTTCGATCTCTTCAGGGCTGGCCTCAAACTTGGTGGTGCGGCGTGGTGGCAACTCATGCTGACGGTTGGCAATGGCTTCGGCCTCCAATTCATGCGCATGACGATGGCCGGATGGGATTTCCCCCTTGAAGGTGCGCCAAGGCGGTGGGTCGGGCAAATGAATGATGTTGTCATGCGGTGTACCATTGGCGGTAAAAATCGGCCAGTGTGTCTGTTCGGTCATGGTATTCTCCTCTTATACAGTGATGGTGATTTCGCTGTGTTAGATTGGTTCAATGGACCAATCTCCCTGTCTCAAAGCGACCCCTCACGAAAAACGGACTTCGGGTAGATATTTCCTTGGAATCCGTTCTGGTGTATCCCACATGTATCGCAAATAGTTGGCGATGTGTTTTGGATGACGGCGATATTTATTCCGTTGTGCTTTTAATTCCTGTGTAATGCGTCTGATGGATTGACTGTTGAGCGATTGTGTCATCTCTTGTTTGGTTTCTGTGGAGGCAAAGAGCGATTGACAGGCAGCACTGACCCAGACCGTTCCCAATAATCCTGCAAAGAGCGTCATGCGCCGTAAAATCTCGATTTGTACATCATGTGTGCATGGATCAAAGGCAAAGGCGACACAGTGCTTGTCCGGCTCTTCCCTCAATTCGCCGGACCAGATGACAGGATCAGCACAATACTGGATTGTCTCAACCCAGAAAACATGTTCCTCTTGAAATTGGTAGTGATTTTCGGATTGTGAGAAAGTAGCCCAACATTCTTTCCATTGTTCGGTGACAATATCTGCTTTGCGATCAATCTTGGCCCGTTTGAAGAGTTTCTGTCGCTCCAGTGAACGAATATGAATGGGATACACTGCACTAAAACGATTTTCCAGTATCTCATCTTCCCATTCGTGGATATCCATTGAGAACAATTTAAAGGGAAGACTAAACTCTAAAATCAACCGACCCGCTTGCCAGTATTGATGATGTTTTTCCAAGATGTCTGTGAGTAAGTCAGGAATCGCAGACTTTTTGATAGGCTCTTCTGTCCGACCCAATTCATGCTGGTTCTTCTGTGCATCCCACAAGATAAATTCAACATAATATTCATCACTGCCATAAATCGCTTTCTGTTCGATTTCAATCAATAGATGGGCATAATCTTCTTCAACCACACCACTAAACTCTTTCTTGATTTCCTTGCGCATTTGGGTGATGTCATCATCCGTGATTTCGCTCGACAAGATGCGATAGGCACGCTCAATCCAGCGTTGAAGCTCCTGATGAATGATGGGGGCTGTGTCCAGCGCACGTTTTTGGGTCACATAGACCAATCGTTGTGCAAAATCAAGGATGGGGAGTCGCCTGCGATTTTCCTTTTCCTGCATCATCATCTCCCAGAGTAGATTGATCACCGATGCCGGTATATCGAAAATCACCGGAGGTAATTCCGAAACAATTGTCGCCTTACTACGCATATAGATGCGTTGTAGCTCTTCCCTACCCAATTCGCATTTGATGACATAGTAGACAAGCTCTGTTTTTAGGAGTGCCTCTTGATAGTCTGGTGCTGAGACCAGTGTCAGGGTATGCACAATCACCTTCCCCATCCAACTGCGTTCATCAACCTTTTCCAAAATTTGACGCCAAATATAGTAGGGTGCTTGATCATAGCGAATTTCACCCGCAATGTCTGGGACACAATCGGCCAGAAACGCACGAAACTCCGTTGGCTCGTAATATCCCAACTCGTTATCCAACTGTTCGGCCATGCTCCCTAGAATTGATTTGATACTCATGCACTATCTAAACAAACCGTGAAATGATTTATAGTATGCTTACAACAAAAAAGCCTATCCCCAACCACTGGTAATAGGCTCATCCCCGCTTCATTGCACCTTGACGAACCCTGTGCCATCATTTATGGCAGTAGGATAGCATAGGCGGTGCAACTATGTCAATCTGTTGATAGAATCCACACACAAAAAGTCGAACTTCTTCACGTGCCTTTGCTTCTCGTCGTTCAAAAATAGATTCCATAATTTCTTCCTCCTCCGCAAATACTGTCCGTTCCATCCTGCTTGTATACCTCATTGAGCTGAACACGGAAAAGTACTCATTATTTTGCAACAACTCTAATGAGTTGGTTTGTGACTTAGGTCTGGTTACTTATCTTTTTCAAGCCCATTGCATTCATTCATAGACAGGGCTATAATACCACGACGGCAGAAACATACCTTCAACCTTTCAACCTTTCAACTTTCACAAGGAGAACATCATGAAACTTGGATTCAGCACATGGGGAATGCCAAAAATTCCCATTGACACCGCGCTCAGCCATTTGGCCGCATTGGGCTATGATGGCGTCGAAATCACCGTCATCCCCGGCTTCACTACCGAATTGAGTACACTGGACCGTGCCGAGCGTAGTCGCATTGCTGGCTTGCTCCAACAGCACAATCTGGACTTACCCGCCATTGCCGGACATCGCAGTCTGATGGCAATGGATGCCGATGAGCATCAAGAGAACATGTCACGGCTCAAAGGCACGGTGGATTTGGCCGTCGATTGGGCCGAGGACTTGGGTATGGATGTGCCACCGAGCATTGACACCACGACGGGGGGAAGTCCTGATACATGGGATGAAACCAAGTCGCTGCTGGTGGAGCGCACCCATGAACTGGTTGACTACGCGGCCAGCAAAGGCGTGACGATTGCGATGGAACCTCATGTCGGTGCGGCCATTGACACACCAGACCGTGTGTTGGAATTATTGCAGTTGGTCGATTCGCCCTATTTGAAGATTAACTTTGACATCAGCCACTTCAACATCCAAGGCATCTCGATTGATGAGTCGGTGTCGGCCATAGCACCACACACCATCCACACCCATGTCAAGGATGAGCGTGGTCAAGTGCCTGACTTTGAGTTTCTGATTCCGGGCGAAGGTGAGTTTGACTACGTGTATTATTTGAAGGCCATGCAAGCAGCGGGATATACGGATTATATTTCGGCGGAGATTAGTTTTATGGTACAGAAGCGACCGGAGTATGATGCATTGGCCGCGGCGACGCAGACGTATGCGACGTTGGCGGCGGCGTTTGAGATAGCGGGGATTGTGCGTGGGTAGAGTCTTGAGGCGCGGAGATTGGTCCAATGGATTTGTCATCCCCAATTTTTTGAAAAATTTGGAGATGAAAAATCCAATTGACCAATCTATT
>JBCCFC010000229.1:0-13363 GCA_039029935.1 Chloroflexota bacterium | reverse complement strand
GCGTAACACAAGGCGGTCGGTGTTGATATCTGGTACGCGTTTCATGATAAGTCCTCGCTTATGGACAAAGGAAAGTTTCGCAGGTTGTCTACCTGCGCCGCAGGTAGCCAACCTGTGATACTGTTTCTTGAATAGGCACGTACAAACAAGTATCACAGATTGATTATCTGTGGCGCAGGTAGACAACCTGCGAAACTTTCCTTTGTCCATAAGCGAGGAATTATCATGAAACGCGTACCAGATATCAACACCGACCGCCTTGTGTTACGCCAAGTCTGCATGGAAGACGCACTCGATATTTACAACTATGTCCGCAACCCCAACGTCCTCCGTTACACCACTGCCCCACCGCCCAAGCAATTTGCCGAAACCGAAGCTTTTGTGCGCAGTGTGGTCAACAGCCCCGACAATGAATTTGCGTGGTCAATACGGATACAGGGTGAGCTAACTGTGATTGGTGTGATTGAGTTTAGCATTTCGGACGAGCTGGTGGGGTCGGTTGATTATGCAATGGATGAGGCATACTGGAATCGCGGACTCATGACCGAGGCGGTTCGTGCCGTATTGGATTGGGGCTTTCGCACCTGCGCCACCGTGAACCAAGTTCGCAGTGCCGCCATGACCGCCAACCCCGCCTCCACCCGTGTGCAAGAAAAATGTGGCATGACGGTGGTACGCACGGAGTATCAGACATGGGACAAGTTTGAGGAGCCTGTAGAGTTGTCGGTGTGTGCCATAACCAGAGAAGCATGGATGACTACATAGAGGAGGAGTATCTTATGGACCGTCGTGCATTTTTGCAGTTGACCAGTGTTGCGCTCTTGGGGCTGATGGGAGCCTCCTGTGGCGCAAGCGATGAGCTGACACAAGCCGACCTGTTTGACCAGCTTGATCTCACCTGTGACGCCAACGCTGGGACGATTTTGGTCATTGGCAGCGGCTTGGCGGGGCTGGGTGCAGCGCGTATGTTGCATGATGCTGGCTACACCGTCACTGTACTCGAAGCGCGTGACCGCGTTGGCGGGCGTGTGTGGACGCGGGATGATCTGGGGTTTGGGCTGGATATGGGGGCATCGTGGATTCATGGGATCGATGGCAACCCCATCACGGAATTGGTGGAAGCCAATGGTCTTGCCTTGTCACCGCCGACCGAAGACCTGTCAGTCCGTATCTATGATAGCGACGGCAGCAGAGTGGGGTTTCTTAGCCTTGCCCGCAATTATCTTCGCTACAGCAGCGACAGTACGGCACTGTATGATGCCGCCTCTGAATTGACAACAGACCAGTCAGTGGCCGACGTACTGGATGAATTGGGCGTGTTGGATGGTTTGTCACCGTTCCGCCGTCGATTCTTAAATTTTATGTACTATGGCGACTTTCACCAATCGTATTCTCTGCGGCCTAGTGAGGTGAGTGCCAAAGGGCTACCCCTTGACGGTGGCTGGGAGGGTGAAGAACACTGGGTGGTTGGTGGCCTGGGTCAGATAACGGCAGCGTTGGCACGTGGGCTGACCATCGAACATAACCAGATTGTCGAAGCCATCGACTATAGCCAGCCTGATAAAGTCATTGTGCGCACCAATCAAGCTGCCTTTGAGACCGACCGTTGTATTGTCACTGTACCATTGGGTGTCCTCAAACAGGAGACGATTGCCTTTGGGCCAGCACTACCAAACCCAATTCAACACGCCATCCAAACCCTTGTCTTTGGTCATTTTTACAAATTAGCCATGACCTTTCCCAGCGTCTTTTGGGACAAAAATCAGCAAGTGATTGGGTCCATTGGTGCCGAAACAGGTAACTATGGGGCGGGTGAGCATGTCGTCTTCTTCAACTTGCTGCCTCTGCTCGGTCAGTCCGGCTTAGTGATGTTTGCGGGCACGGATTTTGCCCAACAGCTAGAGTCCATGCCTCCAGAGGACGCCCTTGCCATCGCCATGCAACGGCTGCGCCAAATCTACGGCGATGATATTCCAGAGCCAGAGCAGTTTATCGTCTCCGACTGGTCCAACTCACCCTTTACAGGTGGCTCCTATTCCGGTGAGGGCGTTGGCTCCACCACCGCAGACCGAGAAGCATTTGCCGCCATGCTCAACGGGCGGTTGACCTTTGCGGGTGAGCATACCAGTGTCGATCAATCATCAACGATTCATGGCGCCTACATTTCGGGGTTGATGGCGGCGAAAAGAGTGTGCGATTCGTTTGGGTAAGGTCATAGCCCTACGCATTCATAATTGTTTTGGCAGGCATCATTTTGCCTTGGTGGGTCGATCTACAAATAAACAGGCAATGCCAAATATCAACGGCAAAAATGCCAATATATTCAATGTTGAATTGTAACTGCCCAACTGATCACGTGCAATGCCCATTACCATTGGGCCAAGAGCCGAGCTACCAGCGACGATGGTTGATGTCAGCCCAGCAATTGCCCCCAGATTCTGGCGACCAAAATAGCGTGCCCATGCCACCATGCTCACGGTACGCATCAAGCCAAAGGTCAGCCCTAATAGAAGACCAAACATGACCGACAAGCCCGTGATGTCTAAATAAGGAACCATCCACAGTGAAACGGCATGAAGGACGAGACCGATGGCGTTCAACGTACGTAGCCGAATTTGTAATCGAATGCTCCTGCGTTCACCATTGGCATCTGTGCCTATCGGAACATCAACACCATCCACCAATGCACCCGCAAACAAATTTGTCACAGCCATCGTAATCGCGACGGGGACAAAAACGAGTGCGGCTAACTCAGCGGGTAAACCGCTATCCTCAAAGATGCTGACGATGTGAAAGGTCAACCCTGTCCCCAATGAAGCCATTGACGCCAGACCGATGGTGAATACCCAATAGACAGAGGTGTGCAGTGCCTCTTGCAGGGTCCAATTTTCTTCAACCTCAACCGTCTGTGTGGTTCCATCTGCGGCGACACCATCTGCTCCTGCGACCTTGCCATCCCCATCGGGCAATAACCCATGATGCTCGGGTTTATTGCGATACATCAGATAGCCAAATGGGGCAACAAGCACCACCAATACAACGCCCATAATGATATAGGATGTGCGCCAACCATAGGTGATCACTAGCCAGTTGAGGACATTGGGGGCCGCACCCATACCCGCCAATGCTGTAAAGACGCCGGAAATCCCCAATACCGTGCCACGGCGACGAATCCACCACTGATTGATGACGTTGGAACTGACCAGCGACAGTCCGCCTTGGCCCAACATGCGCAACAGGGTAAAGCCCACCAAGAGCATGATCCAGTTTTGAACACTGCTCATGTAGATACACGCCAGCCCAAAGAGGACCGCAATGATGACGACCATCATGCGTGGACCACGACGATCAATCTGTCGCCCGATAAAGGTGAGGGTGAGGCTTCCCGTCAATGTGCCAATCGCATAATAGGTACTCACCCAAGAGCGACTGATGCCTAGCTCAGTGATAAATCGTTCAATAAAAATAGAAACCCCAAAGGTCTGCCCAGGTGAGGTCATAATCATCGTGAAACCAGCAGAGAATAAAATAATCCACCCATAGTAGAAGGGGAATCTGTGAACCCAAGCACCCCTGTCTTGGGTTTGTGCATCGCCTATCTGTGTTTCAGAGACCGATGTTGATTTTAACATGGCAAATCTTGCACCTTTTTGTCAAAAAAAATGGCTCATCTCTGAGGGACATGAAACAATGTAATCATTCATGTCCGTGACCTCAGTAGATGAGCAAAAAGTGTTGATACGAACGCTCTTATTTGTTGGGTCCGAATGTGCAGGGCAAAAGCTGGTTGTCATTAGGATATCTCATCCTTCGTACCCAAATGATGTCCATATTTTAACATCGGTAACATTGTGTTTCCAAAAACGCCCCCTACCGACAAGCGGCTGATAAACAAGGACCCTAGTTCTTGGGCTAGTTGACGGGTTGGGCCTTCTTGATCCCCTAAAATCATGTTGACCGACAAACGACGCCTTTTTAATTCGGCAACAACCGCTTTGGCCTCTGGATGGCTTGTGGGTTGCAACGCAATCGCACCTACCAACGTCCTATCGCCCGAGACAAGGACGAACGAAAGCAATCCTCTTATTCGGCAGAAAAGCCGTTTACGCTTGCCATCATTGCCTGAACCGCTTCGGGGATGCGCAATTTTGTGTCAATATCCTCGATAGTCATCAAGTGATCAACCAACTGTCGGTGTTGCGTTTCCATTTGAACCGCCTGTGTATACCGCATATTTGTAAATGAGATGTTGTGGTAGAGCGATGTACGTTCGGGCATATGGGTCGTGAGGATACGCTCGATCTCTTTGCGTCGCTGAAAATCCGGTTCGCTTACATGATCCATAATCTCGACAAAATGTTCGGAGCAGAGATTGGCGATGGTATCCGTGTCCGTTTTGCGCATCGTTTGGTAGTGATGCAACGCCGCCCCCCAATTGCCGTTGTGTGTATCCAACGCATTCATCAGGACCATACAATCTTCAAAACCAGCATTTGCCCCCTGACCATAAAAGGGTAAAATTGCATGACAAGCGTCACCGATCAGCGCGATGCGATTTTGGTAGACCCAAGGATAGCACTTGATGGTCACCATGGATTCAAAGGGATTTTGAAACGCTTCTGCCAAAATCGGTTCCAACAGTGGTAGCACATCGGGAAATTGACAGGTAAATAGTTGCCGCAACGTCTGCGGGTCGTTTATTGTCTCGTTTGAGACATTGCCTTCATGGGGCATCACGAGTGAGAGCGTGAAGGTTCCATCTAAATTCGCAAAGCCATAAAGGACAATGTTTGCGCGCGGCCAGATATGAAAGGCGTTGCGATCAAACGGTGGGGACCCATCCTGGTTGGCGGACAAGGTGATTTCCCGGTAGCCGTGACTGAGAAACTGTTGAACATAGTCAAACCGCTTTTGACGCTGTAAGATGTAACGCACTGTCGAGAATGCACCATCAGCGGCGAAAATGCGGTCAGCCTGTACATCTATCATGCTGCCATCGTCGTTTTGGCGAAAGTACAAGGTATTGGTCGCCAAATCCAAATCTGTACAGGTTGCATTAAAACAGAACGTGACATTTGGGTGCACATCTGCCGCGTCCAACAAAATGCGATGCAGATCGCGGCGACGAATTGCCTGATTGGCTTCGCGGTTTGCACCGTATGGCTGATAGGTGCAGTCACCTTTTTCATCATGAATGATCCGTCCGTAGATAGGAATTGCGTTTTGGCGGACGATGTCGCCAATGCCGACTGCATCCAACGCACAAAACCCCCGTACCGCAACCGTGATATTGACTGAGCGATCCGCTCGTAAAGAAGTGATACGCGGATCGGGCAGTCGTTCGTAGACAGAGACTTGATAGCCCGCCCGTGCTAGGTATAGGGCAAGTAGATTTCCTACCAGACCTGCACCAACAATCGCTAGTTGTTTCATCTTACCGCTCCCGATTAAATACTCATCGAAACATATAAAGTTAGGTCTATACTCATAGAAGAGCAGAGGCAAGGATACTATGTGCTAACGCTATGGCGTAGACCAGCAACTAGCCAAGGCAATAGCATACACACCGAGCATCAATAGTATCTTCAATCCACCCTGCATCCATTCCTGCCGTCGTCGGAGCGGATGAAAGGAGGGTAGCCAGTTGAGCAGATAGCCAGTCGTTGCTCCATAGGCGATGAGGCTGGCAAAGGCACCTGCGCGGCTTTCCCAGATGAGGCCCAACACGAAGGCCAGTGGCCCGAGGATATTCACTAGCGGCCACCAATATGCCTGTGCCCAAAATTGGGCATGACGCAAGACCAACCGCCACTGAGCATAGCCAACGCCTGCCCCGATGGTGGCTGTGTTTATGAGCATCTGTTGCTCACCGATAGTCATCATCGTGGTGAGCGGTGGCAGCGCATCCAAGGCCAGCGTGCCGACCTGCCCAACCAGCGCACCACCCAATGCGCCTGCTGCCGTTGCGCCTACCCAAGCCGTGGCGCGTGGATTGTCCACAAAGACCTTGCGCAGACTACGCCACTGTGCTAACCCCAGTACAAGCCCTGCAATGGATAGGGCGATGGCAACGCTAATGCTATTCAAGACGTCATTGTTGGGATTGGAGACGAGCGAGTAGATGAACCACGCCACACCAAGACCACCGACCCAGCCAAGCGACTGCACCAGAATCCAATGAGACCACTGCCGCAGTGGTAGCTGGGGTGGGAAGAGTGCTTTTACAACGGGTTCGAGCGTTTGCGCGGTCTTGTACACAAAGGGAATCCGTTCTGGATGGATTTC
Source organism: Chloroflexota bacterium (assembly GCA_039029935.1). Classification (GTDB taxonomy): domain Bacteria; phylum Chloroflexota; class Anaerolineae; order Caldilineales; family Caldilineaceae. The sequence continues at coordinate 7,078 of JBCCFC010000229.1, read as the reverse complement.
GGGTAAAAATTGCTTCACCCAATTCCACACCAACAATATACCCGATGCAAGCCCCTGTCGCATCCGTTTAAGAATGCCAACACGGTTGCCACCTCGCTGTAATCGAAAACGGCCGGCGATGTTAGACGGCCATGTGGGCAGGCTGGGTGTAGAAATCTTGGCGGCGTTGGTCGCAACGGTCTTGGACAACGATTTAACGCGTAGCGGATCAGGCGGGACTTTGGCGATCATGGTCGCCGTTGTGCCAGAGATGGTGCTGGGGAGTGTGCGCACAAACGCGGTCGACTGCCGTAGCAGTGAGGCTTGGGGCAACGCACCACACCAAGGACAGCGTTGTGTATGCTCCGAGAAAACATGATCGTTTTTGCAGGTGATCAGGGCCTGTTCCGCTTTGGTCAGGGCCAATTTCCATTCGCTGGCCGAGAGCCGCATCTCTGGATGTCTATAGCCCATCACAAAAGTTTGCTGGAAACCCCGTCGGATGGCTGGATGTAACATTTGAAGCGGAGGGGCTTTGGGCGGCGGCGTGGCCTGTTGATGTTTTTTCGAGAATCGCTGGCCTACAGTGTAATTGGTGGCATAGGGAAAAATACCCTCACGGATACAGAATAGATCGACTCGTTCTTGAATCGTCTCGTCTTGGAGGACCGCAGCAAAGGGATGATAGCCTTCCATCAACAGACGAAAGAGCAGCACGGCCAGCCCAAAGCGGTCATGAAATTCGGTACGTTTGGTATCGCTCAACGACTCACCTTGCAACTCCGGTGGCATAAACTCAGCCTTGCCCACAGGGCAGTGAAAGAGTGTGCCATCGCTGGCCTCAATCTGAAATGAATCGGTGTCCACAAGGCTGACTAGCGCACTGTTGTTGACCAGCACATTACTCTCGTTGATATCACCGATCACATGGCGGCTCTGATGCACAGATGCTACCACTGCTGCCAGATTACGTGCCGTGCGGTGGAGATATCGCCAGTTAAAACCCGGATAGGCCGATGACCGTTTGCTGGGATTGTAATAGTTGAAAATTGGGCTGCTGTCGTTGATTTTGGGCATGACAAAACCGACAAAACGGCCCTGATTGTAAAGGCATTCGCGCGGCCATGCAATCGGTGTATGAGTGCTCCCCGATGTTTGTCGAGGCGGTGCAACCATCATCGCCTGTAGCTTTTGCTCATGGTCACGGCTCGGTTCATGATAGAGTTTGGCCGCCAGTGCCGTCTGGTTGTGTATATTGTGTATGGTCGCTTCACCGCCACGACCAATGATTTCATTGATTGTTAATGCGGTCTTCGATGTTGTTTGTACTTGCATAGAAACGTAGCTGAATCTCAGGCTTGATTGGGTTGGGGAATCTTCGCCTCCACCGACGTACGCCACGCTTCCAGACGCCGTCGCATGGCCGCTGCCAATTCTGGCATTTCCACAGCGAGGTCGTGATCTTCACCAATATCTTCACGCAGGTTATACAACTCGACGCGGTTGCCATCTGGCTTGCCCTCAAAAAATTCAATCAACTTATAGTCACCACTGCGCATTGATGACCCCGGTGTTCCCCCCTGATTGCCATAATGAGGATAGTGCCAGAAAATCGCATCTCGATCCAACGAATCCGCATCACCGCCCTGCAAAATGGGGACAAGGCTGACACCATCGACATGTTGCGTTGGCAGTGGGTCCAGCCCCGCCATCTCTAACATGGTCGGGTAATAGTCTGGCGTGGTAATCGGTACATCACAAGTGGATTCCGGCGCAATTACCCCGGGCCAGTGGATAAAGAGCGGTTCACGAGTTCCCCCTTCATACATCCAACCCTTGCCCTCAGCCAACGGTGCATTACAGGTCGGCGATCCCTCTGATGTTGCCAACCCACCATTGTCCGAGGTGAAAAAGATGATGGTGTTATCTAGCTGCCCCGTACGTTCCAATACATCGACCAGCTTACCGATATTCTCATCGAGGCTTTCGATCATCGCTGCATAGACCGGATCAGATTGCACCAAACGTCGTTGGATGCGCAGATGTTTTTTGTGTTCAGCAGGGAAGAAATCACCCTCCTCAAAGGTCTGTACCTTGTCCAGCCCCATTGCCTTGGCCTTAGCCTCATACTTTTCGATCTTTTCCTGTTTGGCCTGAATCGGCGTGTGGACCGTGTAATACCAAAGATTGAGGAAAAAGGGCTGCGTCTTGTCATGCGTTTCAACCAGCTTGACCAATTCATCGGTCAGATAATCGGTCAAATACGTGCCATCAGGCACATCTACCTCTTGCAAGTTAGAGATGGTCCAAGGGCTAAAGTAACCACCCCGCCCTGGCGACCCGACCCCACAGCCGCCGACATTGACATCAAAGCCATGATCTTCGGGGTGATGACCTTCGTCCCCCAAATGCCACTTACCCACATGCCATGTTGCATAACCGCCCTCGTTCAGTGCGCTTGCAATCGTGTGTTCACGGTGTGGCAACTCCTTCAGATAGGGAACATCGACCACGCCCATGCCATCGCGTCCCTGATTGGGGTGGCTATGCCCAAACCAGTCGATCCAGTTTGTGATGCCAACCGTTGCGGGGTATTTGCCCGTCATCACACTGGCGCGCGTCGGCGAACAGACGGGGCAGGAGGCGTAGGCGTCGGTAAAACGCATACTGTGGCTGGCAAGCGCGTCGATGTTGGGTGTCTCGTAAAAGGTCGTGCCAGAATAACCAAGGTCTTTCCAACCCAAGTCGTCGATTAAAATAAAAATGATGTTTGGTTTGCTCATCTGTGGTTTGCCTGCTCATACGTTTAGGAATAGCGATTATTTAATGTTCGCAAGTTCAGTGAGCACGCCCGTGTGGGTCTGCCCTAAATGGGTACGTTATTTAATCGCTATTCCTTATTGATTTCTCATAAAAGAAGTCTTGGTCAATCCAATCCTTGAATGAATGCTATCATTCGCTCACTTTATATGTTAGTGTATACGCGTTACAATAAGAATGCAACCTGTACAATAAACGGTTGTATTTTATCATGCAAGGAGTTAAGATTGACCTATGGCAAACGATGTAATTCATTGTCGTAGTGGCTCAATGGGTCGGCTATCCGCTTAATCAATAGCGGTCTTAATCTCGCTCGCCACAAATGCGTCGTAGGCAGCTAGAATCTGCTGGCAAATCGGACCTGGACGGCCATTGCCAATTGGGTGGCTGTTGACGGTGACAACGGGTAACAATGCCCGTGAGGAGCTACTGATCGCCGCCTCGGTGAGTCGTGGGATATCATCCACATGAGGGGCCGCTAGCGTAACACGAATACCCAACTGTGTTGCTAAGTCCAAGATGATTTTGCGCGTGATCCCCTCTAGCACACCCTCGCCTGCGGTGTAGAGAACGCCATCCATCACACCGTAAAAGTTAGAACTCAGCCCTTCTAAAATGCGATCTTCGCCATCCAGCAAAAGCTGTTCATAGGTTTCCTTGGTATCGACGATGTATCCTTTTCGTGCCACCACAAAATCTGCAGTTTTGGACAACGGGTCATCACGGTGCAGCCCTTGTGCAATGGCAACGTTTACACCCGTCTCATACATCTCAGCGGGCAATGGCGTGAATGGCGTCAGCCCAATCAGTACACGACTATCGGTCCCCAGTGTATGCGCAGGCTCGGTCAAGATATCAATCCGTGCCTTCATTTCCGGAGCAGGTGATGCGGTGCAGACTTCGTGCAGTGCGTGGCGCACTTTGGTTTCGTCCCACTCATAGGTCCACCCCAATCGCCGCATGGAGGAGACGGTGCGTGTAAGGTGGTCATCTAGCCACAGAAATTTGTTATGGTCAAAGGTGCGCAGGGAGGAGTAAACGCCAAGCGATAATGTTTCATAGATTGGGTTGAGGTCTGTCGTATCTTTTGGTATTGCTAGTGGCTGCGGTCTATTTGTTGTAACGGCAAAGAGCTGTGCTTGATGTGACATACTGTTTTGGTCCTATCTTTTTATCATTGTTCAGAATCAAGTCGGACTTTTTGCAGCCGACTCAATCATTGGCTAGGCCGACGCCCCTGAATAATATTTAATCCCCGTCATCCAGAAGAGCCGCGATCCTGCAAACAATATCATGGAAACAACAATGGTGACAAGCAGATTTTGCAGCGTCAACTGGCCGACCAACGCCTGTGCTGGCACAGTGACGGCAAAGGCGACAGGGACGATAAAGGTGAGCAGAATTTGTAGCGTCTGTGGGTAGATGGTCACAGGCCACTTGCCCGCCTGATACATGCTTTCAAAGATGACCAGGATGTTTTCCACTTTGATAAACCAAAAGGCACACGTTGCCAGAACCAACCAGAAGCTATAGACAATGATGCCGCCACATAGGAGCGTGATGGCAAATCCCAGAAGATGTGTCACGCCAATAGTGGTCCCAAGCTGAATTAAGGCATAGATGATAATCACGATGCCCATAAAGAAGTCCACCGAACTCCAAACCGAGACGCGGCGAATACTGACCAAGAATTGTGCATCTACTGGTTTGATCAGCGTATAGTCCAATGTCCCCATGCGCACATCCTGCATAAATAGCTCTAGGCTTGGTGAGACAACCGTGTAAATTGCGCCGCGTACTACAAAATAGATACCAAGCAGTGCCACCAACTCCATCGCCTGCCAGCCACCCAAGTTATCTGTATGTTGAAAGACAACGGCCAGTCCGCCAATCGAAACCGTGAGTTGCAAGCAGGTTTGCAACAACTGAATAAAGAAATTCGCCCGATATTGAAACTCGTTGAGGATACCTAGACGTAAAAATGTATAGACAAGATTGATATGATCTTTCATGAATTCTCCTTTGTAAGAGTTGAAGGGTTGAAGGGTTGAAGGGTTGAAAGTTGAAAGTTGAAAGTTGAAAGTTGAAAGTTGATTGTTCACTCATCACTGTTCACTAATCACTAATCACTCTTCACTCTTCACTTTTCACTCGTCACTCTTCCTAGTTTCCAACCGCCGAGAACTGCCGGACGCCTGTCCGCCACACTGTGTTGAGGATGGATAGGCAGACCACAAGCCAGATGAGCTGTGCGCCAAAGCCGATGAGCGTTTCTTGTAGAGTGAGTTTGCCTAAGAGCAGGTCCACGGGGAAGGCCAGCATCCAGCGGAAGGGCAGACCATAGGCGATGACTTGGATAAAGTTGGGGAAGAGTTCCAGTGGAGCCATGCGGCCTGAGAAGAAATAGATGGCGGCAAAGTAGGCGCTGTTGAATGCACCGATACGCGTTGTCCAAAAAGCAGCAAGTGCCAATGTCCATCCCGTCATAAAACGCATGGCAGCGGCCAACAGCATGGCCGGTATAAACGCGATTGTTGTACCGATGGTGGTATCGGCTGTCGGTTGAAATATCCATATGAGGATGAGGATGATGGGCAGTAGCACAACAGAGGTGAGCAGTTTGTAGGCAACATTGTCCGAAATGTCTTTGTGGATTGGGTGAATTGGGCGTAGTAACATCGCCGCCAAGGTCCCATTGCGGATGTAATACTCGTATTCCCACATGATCCACGTAAATGTGAGGTGGTTGATGATCATCATCGTGATGTAATAGGCCGCAAAATTGCCTGCGGTGAATCCCGCAACACTACCGCCTTCACTGGCCGTCACCGTGCGCCACACCACCAAATAAACCACTGGCTCTACCACAAGACCCATCAGCCAGATCACCATTGATGCACGGTATTGAAATTGGAGTGCCAGATTGATTTTGAGCTGCACCCAGTAGAACTCAGCCAACCCTGCCCAATCCGTTTTGAGTATATTTTGCATGGTTACTCCTTCGCCGCAAACGCCTGCTCAATCACATCTTCAATCGGTGGCTCTTCTACAGTGAGATCATCAATCGGTAGCTCGGCCAAAAGTTGGCTGGTGATCTGGGCTGTGTCGGATTTTGGTACACGCAGTTTGATGGTTCCCTGTGCCTGCTCAACCACATCACCAAACCGAGCCAGCGATTCAGGGGAGGCGGCACCATTGAGTGAAACCAAAGCAGTTTCTGCCAATTGCAGCGAAATCGTTTTGTGCGGAGAAAAGCGTGTCACCAACTCAGTCAGCGGACCATCAAAGAGAATTTCGCCTTGGTGAATCATGACAACGCGTTTACAGAGGGCCTTGACATCGGCCATGTAGTGGCTGGTGAGCATGACAGTGGCGTTGTGGATGCGGTTGTACTCGCTGATAAACTGGCGAATGCGCCGCTGCATGGTGACATCCAGTCCAATCGTCGGCTCGTCCAAAAACAACACCTTGGGGCGATGAATCAAGGCACCTGCAATTTCACACTTCATGCGCTCACCCAAAGAGAGATTGCGCACGGGTTTCTGGAGGAGTTCGCTCAAATCGAGCAGTTCGATCAACTCATCAATGGTTTCCTCATAGATAGGGTGGGGGATGCGGTAGATGGCACGTTGCAGTTCAAAGGAGTCAATACAGGGGATGTCCCAGACAAGTTGGTTGCGGTTGCCCATCACCAAGGTAATCTGTTTGAGCAATTCATTGGGGCGTCGCCAAGGTTGATAGCCAAGCACACTGGCGTCGCCATTGGTCGGGTGCAGCAGTCCTGACAGCATCTTAAGCGTGGTTGTCTTGCCTGCCCCATTGGGACCAAGAAAGCCAACGATTTCGCCGGGTGCAACATTGAACGAGATATCGTCAACCGCTACAACTTCGCGGTTTTTACGGTTGAACAGTCCGCGAAAGGCTGCGCCAACCCCGGCCTCACGCACAGGAACATGGTACACTTTGCGCAGATTGTTGATGGTAATCACAGGCTTACTATCCTGCTGGTTGATTGCTTGTGACATTGTATCCTTAATCCTTGTGGTTGAATGATTCCGAACACGGTATTGAAAAACATTGCATGATGAGATTGTACACCATAATGGCAAAACACATCAGTTCTGTGACAAGCGAACGAGTTTTGTAATTCAAAAAAAGGACTTGCCCTCACCGAGCAAGCCCTCTTTTCAATGGAATAGGAAAGTATAAATCAGTATCACAGATTGGTTATCTGTGACGCAGGTAGCCAACCTGCGATACTGTCTTTTGTCGATTGAAG